>NZ_JAIGQA010000104.1:0-28972 GCF_019733245.1 Streptomyces sp. WAC04114 | reverse complement strand
GGGGGTGGGGTGCTGCTGCTCTGACGCTCTCAGCGTCCCACGCCGACAGGTGGGGATGTGGGGGTGCCGGCCCGTGGTGGACGGGTGCTGCGAGCGCCGCCCGCCGGCGGCCGGAGCCCGGCACAGCGCCTGCCGGGTGGGGGCGGTCCGGGAGGAAGGAGCGCCTGTCCGCTGGTGGGCCGCGGCAGAGGCGTGTCAGCCTCGTGCCGTCCGGCGTCGCGTCCTCGCGGGCCGGCTCGTCCGACGTGTCGGCGCCGTCGGCGCCATCTCCGGCGCCCGGCCGATCGGCGCGTGCAGGGCGGACGCCACCGCCAGGGCCAGGCCGATCGCCGCCGGGTCCGCGCCCGGTTCCGTGTGCGTCACCTGCTCGATCGTCGCCGTACTACTCCTCGCTGTCGGCTGCCCTGGCTCAGTCGGTCGATCCCGCCCGCAGCTTCGCGAGGTCGGCCTTGACGGTGTTGATCGGGATGGCGAAGCCCAGGCCGACGCTGCCCGCGTCGGAGGACGAGGAGGCCTGGCCGGCCGGCGAGTACATCGCGGAGTTGATCCCGATGATGTTGCCGTTCATGTCGATCAGCGCGCCGCCGGAGTTGCCCGGGTTGAGGGACGCGTCGGTCTGCAGCGCCTTGTACGTCGTCGTGTCGGAGCCGGTGTCGCCGTTGAACTGGCGCCCGCCGAACTCGAACGGCCACTGGTCGCCCTGGCCCCCCTGCTGGCCCTGGCCCTGGTCCTCTTCGGTCGGGACGGTGACGTCGCGGTCGAGGGCCGAGACGATGCCGCTGGTGACGGTGCCGGACAGGCCCTCGGGGGAGCCGATCGCCACGACCTGGTCGCCGACCTGGATCCCGGCGGAGTCGCCGAGCGTGGCGGCCTTCAGGCCGGAGGCGTTCTCCAGCTTGATCAGCGCCAGGTCCTTCTTGCTGTCGGTGCCGACGACCTTCGCGGTGTAGGACTTGCCGTCGCTGGTCGTCGCCTTGATGCGGGAGGCGCCGGCGATGACGTGGTTGTTGGTGACGATCTCGCCGCCGCTGGTGATGATCACGCCCGAGCCGGTGGAGGAGCCCGCGTTGGAGTCGGCGCTGATCTCGACGATGCTCGGGCTGACCGCCTTGGCGACCCCGGCGATCGTGCCCTTCTGGCTGGAGGGGACCACGGTGGTGCTGGTGGAGCTGGAGGCGACGGTGTCGTTGCCGGTCAGTTCCTGGATGCCGTAGGCGGTGCCGCCGCCTATCGCCGCCGCCACGATCGCCACGGCGGCGATCAGGGCGAAGGGGCCACGGCCGCGCTTCTTCGGATGCGGAGCATGCGCCGGGGCGTACGCCGGCGGGGGCGGCCACTCGGGGTTCACCGGGGCCTGCTGCTGACCCTCGTAGGGGTTCTGGTACTCGCCACTGCGGTGGAAGCTCTCGGTCATGGAACAGAGCTTGTCGCCCGACCATGAGAGCTTCCTGAGTGCTCCCTGAGAAGCCCGACAGAACCTCGTATGCCCGATATAAAGAGGCCTGCCGCCTCGACCCTCGGAGGCTACGCGCAGCCGCAGGACTGCCGGGTCACCAGGCGCGACGGGAACACCTTCAGCCGCTCCCGGCGGGCCCCCGCGACCCGCAGCCCGTCGTCGAGGACGAGGTCCACCGCCGCGCGGGCCATGGCCGGGCGGTCGGAGGCGATCGTCGTGAGGGGCGGGTCGGTGAGCGCCGCCTCCTTGATGTCGTCGAACCCGGCCACCGCCAGCTCGCCGGGGACGTCGATGCGCAGTTCGCGCGCGGCGCGCAGCAGGCCGATCGCCTGGTCGTCGGTGGAGCAGAAGATCGCCGGCGGGCGCTCGGGGCCGGAGAGGATCTTCAGGGCGGCCTGGTAGGCGTCGTAGCGGTTGTAGAGGGCCTCGAAGAGGCGGCCCTCCGTGGAGATGCCGGCCTCGTCCATCGCGCGGCGCCAGCCCTCGACGTGGTCGGAGACCGGGTCGCCGACCGCGGGGGTCTCGGCTATGCCGCCCATACAGGCGACGTACTCGTGGCCGTGCTCCAGCAGGTGCCGGACGGCGAGCTCGGCGCCGCCCAGGTCGTCCGTGGTGACGGCGACGTCGTCGATGGCCTCGGGCCGTTCGTGCAGCAGCACGACGCGGGCGTCCCAGGCCTCGATCTCGGCGGCGGCCAGGTCGTTGAGCGCGTGGCTGACGAGGATGAGTCCGGAGACCCGCATCCCCAGGAAGGCGCGCAGGTAGTGGACCTCGCGTTCGCCGACGTAGTCGGTGTTGCCGACGAGGACCATCTTTCCGCGCTCGGAGGCGGCCTGCTCGACCGCGTGCGCCATCTCCCCGAAGAAGGGCTGGCGGGCGTCCGGGATGATCAGGCCTATGAGGTCCGTGCGCCGGGACGCCATGGCCTGGGCCACCCGGTCGGGCCGGTACCCCAGTTCCTTGATCGCGGCGAGGACACGCTCGCGCGTGGCCGGGGCGACCGGCCGGGGTCCGTTGTTGATGACATAGCTGACCACGGCAGTGGAAGTCCCTGCCAGCCGCGCCACATCATCCCGAGTCACCTTGGCCACGCGCGGAGTCTACGCGGATATACCGGCTGTGGGCAGGGCGTAAAGGAGGTTCCGTACGATATGCCGACCGCCGTCCGGGGTACCCCGTGCGGGAAGCGATGCCCAGGTCGGCGGCGCAATACGCCTCTTTATGCCTTCGCGCGGGCCTCGGCCACGTCCAGGGCGGCCGAGTTGTCCGCGGTGTCCGGCTTTGCCTTGGCCGCCTTGGCCTTCGCCTCCTCGGCGGCGCGCTCCATCTTCTCCGGCTTCTCCGGCGTAACGAATCGATAACCGACGTTCCGGACGGTGCCGATCAGCGACTCGTGCTCGGGGCCGAGCTTGGCGCGCAGCCGCCGTACGTGCACGTCGACCGTGCGCGTACCGCCGAAGTAGTCGTAGCCCCAGACCTCCTGGAGCAGCTGGGCGCGGGTGAAGACGCGGCCGGGGTGCTGGGCGAGGTACTTCAGGAGCTCGAACTCCTTGAAGGTGAGGTCGAGGACGCGGCCCTTGAGCTTGGCCGAGTACGTCGCCTCGTCGACCGACAGGTCGCCGTTGCGGATCTCCATGGGGGAGTCGTCGCTGACGATCTGCTGCCGGCCCATGGCCAGCCGCAGCCGCGCCTCGACCTCGGCCGGACCGGCGGTGTCGAGCAGGACGTCGTCGATGCCCCAGTCGGCGGTGACGGCGGCGAGGCCGCCCTCGGTGACGACGAGTACGAGCGGACAGCCCGGCCCGGTGGAGCGCAGCAGCTGACAGAGGCTGCGGACCTGCGGCAGATCACGCCGGCCGTCGATGAGGATGACGTCGGCACCGGGGGTGTCGACGAGGGCGGGGCCCTCCGCGGGCGCCACACGCACGCTGTGCAGGAGCAGGCCGAGGGCGGGGAGCACCTCCGTCGACGGCTGGAGGGCGTTGGTCAGGAGCAGCAGAGAACTCATACGTCTGGTTCCTCCTCGGTCCCTGCGAGGACGCTTGTTGGTACAGCACCGCTCTGTCTGCGATCCCGAAGGCCCCGTACACCTGCGGTTTCCCGCTTCGTATACAACGCTTCCGAAAGCACAAAAGGACCCGGGGGCTTCGCTGCCCGAGTCCTCTGCCCAGCAGAATAGCCCACATGAGCACTCGTCCGGCAGGTCATGTGGCGCGTTCCACCGATCGTCCACACTCCGAGACGCCCGGGGGAACGCGTGTACGGAGGCCGTCGAGGACGTTTCTGCGTACGGCCGACGGGGTGACGATCGACGCCGTCTACAACCCGGGCACCGCGGTGCACGACGCGTCCCGGACGCCTTCCCGTCATCCCGTGTTCGTCGTCGCCCACGGCTTCACGGGGGCCGTGGACCGGCCGCATGTACGAAGGGTGGCGCGGGCCTTCGCCGGTTACGGGGCGGTCGTCACGTTCTCCTTCCGGGGCCACGGTGCGTCCGGCGGGCGGTCCACGGTCGGGGACCGGGAGGTGCTCGACCTGGCGGCGGCGGTGCGGTGGGCGCGGGAGCTCGGGCACGCGCGCGTGGGGACGGTCGGGTTCTCGATGGGCGGCTCGGTGGTGCTGCGGCACGCGGCGCTGCACCCCCGCGAGACCGACGCGGTGGTGTCGGTCAGCGCCCCGGCCCGCTGGTACTACCGGGGGACCGCCCCGATGCGGCGGCTGCACTGGATGGTGACGCGGCCGGAGGGGCGGGTCGTCGGCCGGTACGGCTTCGGGACGCGCATCCACCACCGGGACTGGGACCCGGTCCCGCTTTCTCCGGTGGAGGCGGTGCCGAGGATCGCTCCCACCCCGCTGCTGATCGTGCACGGCGAGGCCGACGGCTACTTCCCCGTCGACCACCCGCGGATGCTGGCCGCTGCCGCCGGTGACCAGGGTGAAATGTGGCTGGAGCCCGGGATGGGGCACGCCGAGCACGCGGCCGGCGACGAGCTGCTGGCCCGGATCGGGGAGTGGGTCGCGGGCCGGGCGGGCTAGCCTGACGGGGTTCATCGCCGAATTCATCGAGGAAGCAGATGCCAATGGTCACGGTGCGCTACTGGGCCGCCGCCAAGGCCGCGGCCGGGGTGGCCGAGGAGCCGTACGAGGCGGCCACCCTCGCCGAGGCGCTCGACTCAGTGCGCGAGCGGCACCCCGGCGAGCTCGAGCGCGTTCTGCGCCGGTGCTCGTTCCTGGTGGACGGCGATCCCGTGGGCACCCGCGGACATGAGACGGTACGGCTGGCCGACGGCGGCACGGTCGAGGTGCTCCCGCCGTTCGCAGGAGGATGAGCGATGACCAACCAGCCGAACCAGCCGAACCAGCCGAACCACCCGAATCAGCCGTACGACCCCTACGACCGCTATGGGCAGCAGCCGCAGGCGTGGCCCGGGCAGGGGCACCAGGGGTACGAGGACCCGCACGCCGCTCAGCAGTACACGCAGCAGTGGCAGGGGCAGACCTGGGAGACGCAGAACCACCGGGCGGTGTCCGCGCAGGCGCCGGACCCGGAGACGGCGATCCTGACCCCGCAGGCGCCCCGGCCGCCCCAGTCGCCCCAGAGCCCCCGGACACCGCAGGAACCCGCGGCCCCGGCCTCGACTGACGCCGACGCCTCCGCCACCGGCTACGGCCCTGCCACCGTCGGCGGGAACGCGCGCGTCACCGACGCGCAGCGGGCCCGCGCGGAGGGGCGCTCCCCGATCATCGAGCCCGGCATGCAGCCGGCCGCGCTGACGGCGCTGCTCGGGCTGCTGCTGGCCGGTGCCGCGGCGGTCGGGACGTACGCGCTGCTCGTGCCGCTGGTGATCCTCCAGGCCGTGACCGCGGCGGGCTGGTTCCGGCTGAACGGGATGTGGCCGGCCCGGCAGGGCATCGCGCTGGGCTTCGCGGGCGCGCTGGCCGCCGACGCGGCGCTGCTGGTCTCGGGCCGCTCGCCGGCGGCGATCCTCGGCACGATCGGGGTGTGGGTGCTGCTCGCGCTGGTCCTGCAGCTGCGGTCGCACGCCGATCCCGACGAGCGGATGTACGGCCTGATGGCGACGGTCGCGGCGTCGGCGCTGGCGATCGTGGCCGGCGGGTACCTCGCGGCCGCCGCGGACGCGGTCACGGTCGGCGCGGTGGCCGTCGCGGTCGCCGTCCTGGCCCGCGCGCTGCCGCTGCCGACCCCCGCCTCGGTGGTGGTGTCCCTGCTCGCCGCCGCGGGTGCGGGCCTCGCGACGGGGGCGGTCACGGACCTCGGCACGTCGGGCGCCCTCCTCGGCGCGGGCGCCGCCGTCTGCGCCCTGATCGGCCACCGGGTCGCGAGCTACGACTACCCGTCCCGCTTCGTCCACTTCACGGCGGGCGTGGCCCTGCCGCTGGCCGCCACGGCCCCGGCGGTGTACGTCCTGGGAAGGGCGCTGACGTAGATCGGGCCGGGGCGGGACGCCGGGGCCCGCCCTGTCACAGGTGATCAACAATCCTCCGGTCCCCCTTCCCTGCGGGGTTACTCTCACGCAAGGGACGGCCACCCGGTCGTCAGGCACCGCGTCCAACCGACTGGGTGGGGGACACACCGCATGCGCGCACTGCGAATACTGCTGATCTTCGTCGTGATCCTGGGCGGGCTCTTCGTGATCGCCGACCGCGTCGCGGTGAACTTCGCCGAGGACGAGGCCGCCGACCGGCTGAAGACGACGGAGAACCTGTCGGCGACGCCCGATGTGTCGATCAAGGGCTTCCCGTTCCTCACCCAGGTCGCCGGCGGTTCCCTGGACGACATCGAGGTCGGCATCAAGGACTACGAGGCCGCCGCGGGCAACGACGGCCAGAAGATCCGCATCGACGACCTCCGGGCGGACATGAAGGGCGTCGAGTTCTCCGGCGACTACAGCTCCGCCACCGCCTCCACCGCGACCGGCACCGCGACCATCGCCTACGACGAGCTGCTGAAGACGGCGAAGTCCGAGCCCACCCAGGTCGCCCCGGGTGTCACCGCCAGCGTCATCGGCCTGTCCGACGGCGGCAACGGCAAGATCAAGGTCACCGTCGAGGCCACGGTCCTCGGCACCAAGCTCCCGGAGCCGGTCTCCGTGCTCAGCTCGGTGAAGGTGGACAACGGCACCGTCCGGGTGAACGCCGACGGCCTGCCCAAGTTCGGCGGCGTCGACATCGCCGAGAACCGCGTCCGGGCGATCACCGACTTCCAGCAGAAGATCGACGGCCTGCCCGGCGGCATCGAGCTGGACACCGTCCAGGCCGCGCCGGACGGCGTCGAGATCACGGTGAAGGGTTCCGACGTCCGTCTGGCCGGGTAGGCAGTCGCTCGACGGATTCGACCTGCGCTGTCCGGTGGGCGAGACGGCGATGTCCGCAGCGTAGATGTGACGGGGATACGGTCGGCCGGACGCCGTGCGGCGAGCGCCCTGACGGCCTCTCGATCCCATATGGCGGATTGTCTCGTCTCAGCATGCGACACACCGGTGACATGCCCGCCCGTCCGTCCCTACGATCGAGGCTATGAAGCGACAGGCGGATCTCACGAAGCGGCGGGCAGTAGACCTGTGCCGCGTCGCCGCCATGCTCTGTCGCACCTTCTGAGCGATCGCGTCGGCAGTCGCGCCGGCGCGCGCATCCCCGCAGCCCCGCATCACGGGCATCCGTGCGCCGCCCTGCCTCAAGGGTGCGCCCTGCAGACCTCGCACGCCCCGCCGTAACTGCCCCGGAGGAGAAGAAGCATGAGCCGCAACGACGTCCTGGTTGACGCCGACTGGCTCCAGGAGCACCTGGACGACCCGACCATCGCCATCGTCGAGGTGGACGAGGACACGTCCGCCTACGAGAAGAACCACATCCGCAACGCCATCCGGATCGACTGGACGCAGGACCTCCAGGACCCGGTCCGCCGTGACTTCGTCGACCAGGAGGGCTTCGAGAAGCTCCTGTCCGACAAGGGCATCGGCAACGACCACACCGTGGTCCTCTACGGCGGCAACAACAACTGGTTCGCCTCCTACGCCTACTGGTACTTCAAGCTCTACGGCCACGACAACGTCAAGCTGCTCGACGGCGGCCGCAAGAAGTGGGAGCTCGACGCCCGCGAGCTGGTCGCCGGCGACGAGGTGCCGGAGCGCCCGAAGACGGACTACAAGGCCAAGGCCCAGGACACGTCCATCCGCGCCTTCCGCGACGACGTCGTGGCCGCGATCGGTTCGCAGAACCTCGTCGACGTGCGCTCGCCCGACGAGTTCTCCGGCAAGCTGCTCGCCCCGGCCCACCTGCCGCAGGAGCAGTCCCAGCGCCCCGGCCACGTGCCGAGCGCCCGCAACATCCCGTGGTCCAAGAACGCCAACGACGACGGCACCTTCAAGTCGGACGACGAGCTCAAGGCCCTCTACGAGGAGGAGAGCGTCGACCTGGCCAAGGACACCATCGCCTACTGCCGCATCGGTGAGCGCTCCGCGCTGACCTGGTTCGTGCTGCACGAGCTCCTCGGTGTGGAGAACGTCAAGAACTACGACGGCTCCTGGACCGAGTACGGCTCCCTCGTGGGCGTGCCGATCGAGCTCGGCGCCGCCAAGTAATCCCCCGACCGACCTTTCCAGACCCCTTCAGGAGTAAGACATGTGCGGTGCGAAGGCCGGCGGCCCCGACGCCTCGACGATCAAGCCCGGTGAGACCACCATCCAGGGTCAGGTGACCAAGGACGGCGAGCCCGTGGTGGGTTACGTCCGTCTGCTGGACTCGACCGGCGAGTTCACGGCCGAGGTGCCGACCTCGGCGACCGGACAGTTCCGCTTCTACGCGGCCGAGGGCACCTGGACCGTCCGTGCCCTCGTGCCCGGCGCCACCGCCGACCGCACGGTCGTCGCCCAGCAGGGCGGACTGGCGGAGGTCGCGATCGCCGTCTGACGGCGACGGGATTTCGAAGGGCCGCACCCCTCGGGTTGGACGCCTGGGGTGCGGCCCTTCGGCCTGCCCGGACCTACGCTGGAGATATGTACGCACGCCGGCGTCACACGTACTTCGCGATGATGGGCCTCTGCATCGGCCTCTTCGTGCTGGCCTGGGGCGTCGTGCGGCTTTGGTCCGTTCCCGTCGCCGTCGGGATGTGTGTCGTCGCCATGGTCATCCCACCCGTGGCGGCCATGGTCGCCAACCGGCGCGGCCCGGAGGACCGGTGGTGGGACGACCCGTCCGGCGATCCCCAGTCCGACGAGTGGTGGGACGAACTGGACGGCAAGAAGCGCCCCCACTGAGCGCCGCCTGCCTCGCCTGCCCCCACGGAGCGGCGTACGCCCCGCCAGTCCGGGTTGAGTGGTGCCTGCCCCGCTCGCCCGCGCTGACCGGCGTCCTTCCCGCCCGCCCGGGGTATCCGCGCCCCATGAGACTCACAGCAGCCGTGCTGGACGCCCCGGACGCCCGGGAGCTCGCGCGCTTCTACCTGCGTCTGCTGCCCGGCTGGGGCGTGTGGCGGGGCGAGGACGGCCCTGACTGGGTGCACATCCGGCCCCCGGACGGCGGCACGGGGCTGTCCTTCCAGACGGAGCCCGGCTACCGGCCGCCGGTCTGGCCGAGCGAGCCGGGCCGACCGCGGATGATGATGCACCTCGACATCGAGGTCGACGACCTGGAGCGGGAGACCGCGCGGGCCGTCGCCACCGGGGCGCGGCCGGCGGGGCACCAGCCGCAGGACCACGTCCGGGTGCTGCTGGATCCGGCAGGCCACCCGTTCTGCCTCTACACGGAAAGTCCTCGGCGAGCGCCTCAGTAGACGAGCGCCTGCGTCTCGTCCGCCATCGCCTCCTGGACGAAGACCTGCGCCCCGGCGATGCGGACGCCCTTGATGACGTCCTGCTCCGTGATCTCGCGGCGCGCCGCGCACTGCGTGCACAGGGTGACGCGGCCGCCCGCGAGGAGGGAATCCAGCAGGTCGGGCAGGGGAGCGGCGTGCGGCAGCTCGAACTCCGCGGCGCGGCCGGGCAGCGCGAACCAGGCGGACTCGCCGGTCAGCCACAGGGAGACGTCGACACCACTGGCCACGGCCACCGCCGCCACCGTGAACGCCTGAGAGCACCGCTCGGGAGCATCGGCCCCGGCCGTCACCTTGATCACAAGCTTCTTCGCCATAGCCGAATCGTAATCAACGCCCGTGCAACCGCGGGCGTCGACCGAGGGTCTCCTGTGCGCGCGCATACGGAATGCGCGACTCACGTTCTGTGGGGGGACGTCTTGGAAGCAGACGAAGAAGTGACCGCCGAGCCCGGGCCCGGGCCCGGGCCCCGGCCGCGTCGGCGTCGGCGGCGTACGGCCGTGCTGATCGGTGCCGCCGCCGTGCTGGGGTTGGTCGTCGGCGGTTGCGCCGGCTACCTCGTGCAGGTGCACCGCGCGCCCACGAAGCTGCCCTCGCTCTCGCAACCTGCGCTCGCGCAGGCCAGGGGCGAGGGCCCCGAGCCGCTGTCGGCCGCGCGGGACCGGCGGGTGAAGACCGACGGCGACCTGCGCAAGCTTCTGCTGGAGAAGCCGCGTGGGGCCCGGGACGCCGCGTACCTGATGGGTGAGGACGGTTGGCTGGACCTGGCGGACTACGCGGAGTTCTACGACAAGCCGGGCGAGATGTTCGGCGAGATCGTCCGCGACGAGTTCCGGCGCGCGGCCACCACCGGCTGGCTGGTCGGCCGCACCTACGAGGTCGAGATCCGCCTGGTGCAGTTCCGGCAGGAGGAGACGCTCGCCGCCGCCGAGAACGTGGACAACACCCAGTACTGGGTCGGGGACGAGGAAGGCACCGACAGCTGGGCGATCCCCGGCACCGGAAACGGGCGGGTCTACGTCCACACGCGGCCCGACACCAAGCCCGGATACGTGCCCCTGTACACCGCCGAGGCACACGCCTGGCGCGGCGACATCGCCGTGGAGATGTGGATCACGGACACCAAGCCGATTCCCAAGGCGAAGATCATGGACCTGGCCGAGCGGCAGATGGAGCGGCTGTGAGTGACAACCCGGTGGACTCGGTGGACCCGGTGGACCCGGTGGACCCGGTGGACCCGGTGGAGCCAGTGGGGGCGGAGACCGTCTCCCGGCCCGTCCCCGAGCTCCCTGACCCCCTCGAGCTCCCTGAGAAGCCCGCACGCCGTGCCCGGGTCGCCGCCGTCGCCGCGTCCGCGCTGCTGGCGGTCGCCGTCCTCGGCGGCGCGGGGTACACCGTCGTGGCCGTGAACGACGCCGACCGGGACGCGGGCGCGCCGGTCTGGGAGTTCCCCGACGCCAGGAGCGAGTCGGAGGCGGAGAAGGCCGCCGCCCCCAAGGGGCTCGCCGGCATGCTCGTGCCGTACGGGACCGACGGCTGGGCACCGGGCCCGGACCTCGGCGAGTACGGCTCGGACACCGAGCTGAGCGGGCAGCAGGCCACGTCCCTGCGCAAGGAGGCCCTGAGCGGCCTGCCGCGCACGCAGCGCAAGCGGCTGGAGAAGGTGGTCGACCAGCAGCGCATCACGGGCATCGCCATGCGCAGCTACCTCAGCACCGCGAAGCACTCCGACGACTTCACCGACGAGGCCGTCGCCGTGCGCGTCGAGCTCTCCCGGATGGAGAACCGGGACGCCGTCCGGGAGGCCTCGCGGCTGCGCGGCGCGTTCTTCGACGCCCTGGACGTCTTCCGCGCGGGTCCGAAGATCAAGGGCCACAAGAACGCCTCCTGCTTCCTGCCGCCGAAGGACGACGACGAAAAGCTGGAGTCGATGCTCTGCTTCGCGTACGTCGGGAACGTCCTGGTCACACTCGTCGCGGACGCCGCGAAGCCACTCGACACCAAAGCGACCGCGACGCTGTTCCGCGAGCAGCTCGACCGCATCACCGAGCCGGGGAAGGCGATATGACCGAGAAGCAGCAGATCTCCGTGCGACCCGCGGAGAAGGCGCTGCCGGAGGCACCCCCGGCGCCCGTGCACGACGACCGCAAGGCCCGCGGGGTTCTGCGGGCCGCCCTGCGCTGGACGACCGCCGTTATCGTCTTCGCGGCGGTCGGCGCGGCCACGGCGTACGGCGTCACCCGGCTGGAGCGGACCGACGTGCCCGGGCTCTCGACTCAGCCGGACGGGCGCTGGGAGTACCCGGTGCTCGCCAGGCCGCCGCTGCCGTCCGGCAGCCCGGGCCCCTTTGCCGAGGCCAACACGGCCGGCACGCACCACGCCGATCTGCGGTCCCTTCCCCTGCCCGCTCCCGCCGGTGCCGAGGACGACCGGGCGCTGCGGGGCAAGGACGGCTGGCTGCCGCGGAAGGACTTCCTGGCGGAGTACGCCGCGAAGGACGACCGTGCGGAACTCGGGCAGCACCTCACCGATCACGGGCTGCGGCACATCGCCGCTCGCGGCTGGAGCATGCCGGACGGTACGCGTACGCGGATCTATCTGCTCCAGTTCGACACCGCGGCGGTCGTGGACGCGCTGCTCGGGCCTCACCTCGCCCCCTACAGCGCGCCGAAGTTCCCGCTGCGCGGGGCCGCGACGTCCGCCAACGACGAGACGTTTCCCCAGGAGGCCCTGGTGGAGGGCGTCCAGCGCGTGGTCTACGACGAGGCCAGGCCGTACGGCGGCGAACAGGTCCGCCACGCCTACCTCGCCGCCGGTGACACCCTCGCGCTGGTCGTGCAGTCCCGCGAGGGCGGCGCGAGGGCCGTCCCCTTCCAGCAGACGGTGACGCTGCAGAGCCAGCTGCTCGGCTGACGTCAGCGCCGGCGCACCTCACCATGAGGCCCGGAACCCGGCCGCGTAAGCTGGCCTCCGGCCCTGTGCACCCATTCGCACCCCCGCTCAAGGAGCACCCAGTGGAGATCTTCTTCGAAATCCTGTTGGTCCTGGTCGCCGTCGGCGTCCTCGCCTTCGCCGGACTGACCGTGAAGAAGCTGTACCAGGGCCAGCGCTGACCCACGTCTAGGAAGTTCCCATGATCGAGATCCCGTCCGACCTCCACAAGGACCTCGTCCCGCTCGCCTTCCTGCTCGGCAACTGGGCGGGCGCGGGCGTGCACGACTTCCCCGGCTCCGAGAAGTGCAACTTCGGGCAGGAGGTCACCTTCACCCACGACGGCCGGGACTTCCTGGAGTACCAGTCCCACAGCTGGGTCCTGGACAAGGACGGCAACAAGGTCCGCCCCCTGGAGTCCGAGCACGGCTACTGGCGGATCGACGGCGCCCGCAAGGTCGAGGTGACGATGACCCGCGACGACGGCGTCATCGAGATCTGGTACGGCGAGCTGGCCGACAAGAAGCCGCAGATCGACCTCGTGACGGACGCGGTGGCCCGCACGGCCTCCTCCCAGCCCTACACCGGCGGCAAGCGGCTGTACGGCTACGTCAAGAGCGACCTGATGTGGGTCGGCGAGAAGCAGACCCCCGAGGTCGAGCTGCGCCCCTACATGTCGGCCCATCTGAAGAAGGTCGTCACCCCGGAGGAGGTCGAGCGCTGGGCCAAGGCCCTGCCCGACGACATGCCGGACGACGGCATCGCGTTCTTCAAGTGAGCCGACGCCTTCCTCGACCGGTCGCACCCGAGTGGTCCTAGACTCTTGGGTGTGGTGAGCACCGACTGGAAGAGCGATCTGCGGCAGCGCGGCTACCGGCTGACCCCGCAGCGGCAACTCGTGCTCGAAGCCGTGGACACCCTTGAGCACGCGACCCCCGACGACATCCTCGTGGAAGTGAGGAAGACGGCGTCGGGGGTCAACATTTCGACGGTGTACCGGACGCTGGAGCTCCTGGAGGAGCTCGGTCTGGTCAGCCACGCGCATCTGGGGCACGGGGCACCGACGTACCACCTCGCGGACCGGCACCACCACATCCACCTGGTCTGCCGGGACTGCCAGAACGTGATCGAGGCGGACATGTCGGTGGCCGCCGAGTTCACCGCCAAGCTGCGGCAGACCTTCGGGTTCGACACCGACATGAAGCACTTCGCGATCTTCGGCCGGTGCGAGGACTGCACCCTCAAGGCTTCAACTACCGAGTCGTAGGCTTACGGATATGAAGAGCCCCCTGCTGACCCTGCCCGGCGCCGTCCCCGCCGAGGGCGTGGACGAAGGTGTCGCCGCCCACTACGGCGATCTGTTCCGTGAGCAGCGCGCCCTCGCCGACGGCACCGGATTCGTGGACCTCTCGCACCGGGGGGTCGTCGCCGTCACCGGCGAGGACCGGCTCACCTGGCTGCACCTGCTGCTCACCCAGCACGTCAGCGATCTCCCGGCGGGCCAGGCGACCGAGGCGCTGATCCTCTCCGCGAACGGCCACATCGAGCACGCCCTCTACCTCGTCGACGACGGCACGACGGTCTGGGCCCATGTGGAGCCGGGCACCCAGGAGGCGCTGATCGCCTACCTGGAGTCGATGAAGTTCTTCTACAGGGTCGAGGTCGCCGACCGCACGGCCGACATCGCGGTCGTGCACCTCCCGGCCGGCTCCATCGCCCCGGTCCCCGACGGCGTCGTCGTCCGGGAGACGCCGCACGGCCGGGACCTGTTCCTGCCGCGCGCCGACCTGGAGGCGTACGCCGAGCAGGCCGGGCCGCCCGCCGGGATCCTCGCCTACGAGGCGCTGCGCGTGGAGCAGTACCGGCCCCGGCTCGGTTTCGAGACCGACCACCGCACCATCCCGCACGAGCTGGGCTGGATCGGCTCGGCGGTGCATCTGCAGAAGGGCTGCTACCGGGGGCAGGAGACGGTCGCCCGGGTGCAGAACCTGGGCAAGCCGCCGCGCCGGCTGGTCTTCCTGCACCTGGACGGCAGCGAGGTCCATCTGCCCGTGGCCGGGACGGAGCTCCGGCTCGCGGACGACGGCCCCGACGGCCGCAAGGTCGGCTTCGTCACGACGTCCGCCCGCCACCACGAGCTGGGCCCGGTCGCCCTCGCCCTGGTGAAGCGGAACGTGGCGGTGGACGCCCCGCTGGTGGCGGGGGACACCGCGGCGGCCCAGGAAGTCGTCGTCGAGCCGTAGACCCTCCCGGTGGATCTCCGTCCCGGCTGACGCTTGTAGATCTTTCGGGTCAGATTTCGATCTGCACGGTGAACGGGCCGTCGTTCGTCAGTGATACGCGCATCGCCGCCCCGAAGCGGCCCGTGGCCACCGTCGCGCCCAGGGAGCGCAGCTGGGCCACCACCTCGTCGACGAGGGGTTCGGCCACGTCGCCGGGGGCGGCGGCGTTCCAGGTGGGGCGGCGGCCCTTGCGGGCGTCGCCGTAGAGGGTGAACTGGCTGATCACCAGGAGCGGGGCGTCGATGTCGCTGCACGACTTCTCGTCGTGCAGCATGCGGATCGACCAGAGCTTGCGGGCCAGCTGGGCCGCCTTCTCCTTGGTGTCCTCGTGGGTGACGCCGACGAGGACGCACAGTCCCTCGCCCTCGATCGCGCCCACGGTCTCGCCGTCCACGACGACGCTCGCGCCGTCCACCCTCTGCACCACTGCTCGCATACGTCCATCATGCAGGGCGGTGACATCGGCGCCGCGGGTGGTCGGCGGATGCACCGAAAGGGTGGTTTGCGCGGGCGCCAACAGCCCCTGCACGGACGTATTTTGCTGCTATACCGCCCAACTGGGGTCTATCGGGGGCACTCGTTCCCATAGCGGCCACTTGGGGTGGCACGATGCTTGCACACACCGGTCGAGGGGACGGTTGAGGCATATGAGCACATCAAGCACCGGACAGCAGCAGGCGGCTGTCCGGTCGACATACACGGGGATGGGCGCGTCGGAGTACCACCGGCCGCCCACACAGCGCACGGACAGCCCGCCGCTGCCCTCGGACACCTCCGGACCGGAGATGCCCGCGCTGAGCCTGCCCGAGCTGCGCACGCTGCGTCGCGCGGCCCAGCGCGACGAGGCCGACCTCAGCTATCTGCGGCGGCTGCTCCAGGGGCGAATCGACATCCTGCGCGCGGAGGTGGACCGGCGTACGCCGGCGGGCGGGACCTCCGTGATGGTGTCCGAGGAGACCTCGGTGGTGGAGCGGCTGGCGGAGATCCTGCGGGACGCCCCGGCGCGGCACCGCTCCTCCGCCCGTCACGTCACCCTGGGCACGCCGCAGGGCGAGGAGTACCGGCGGCTGGCCGCCGAGATGCTCGACGAGGTGGAGCTGTCCGACCTGGGCGCGCGCACGGACCTGGAGCTGAACGCGGCGATGGGCCGGCTGGAGCGTCACGAGAAGCAGGTCTCCCGGCGCCGTCAGCGGCTCCAGCGCACGGCCGACGAGTGCGGCGCGGAGATCGCGCGGCGCTACCGCGAGGGGGAGGCGCAGGTCGAGGACCTGCTGGTCTGAGCCGTCGCGGGGCGGGGGCCCGCTGCGGGGAGGGCCGGCGGTCGGATATTGACGCGACACCGACCGGCCCTCCGCCTAGCGTGAGTTCATGACCTCCACGTCCCGCCCCGACGACATCGACATACGCCCGATCACCGGAGCCGAGTTCGCCGCCTGGCTGCGTGCCGTGAACACCGGCTTCCTGCGGGCGTCCGCTCTGTCCGACGAGGAGGTCGAGGGCCGGCGCGAGCGGTTCGTGGAGGGCCGCTACCTCGGTGCCTTCGACCGTGGCAGGTGTGTGGCGACCTTCCGGTCCTTCGACCAGCAGCTCACAACCGTGGGCGGCGCGAGCGTCCCGGCCGACGCGATCTCGGGTGTCACCGTCACCGCCACCCACCGCCGCCGCGGGCTGCTCAGCCGCATGATGGCGCGGGACCTGACGGCCGCGAAGGAGCGCGGGGACGTGGTCGCGACGCTGATCGCCGCCGAGTACCCGATCTACGGCCGCTACGGCTTCGGGCCGGCGACCTGGACGGCGGAGTGGACGGTCGACGTGCCGCGCGCCGGCCTCGACGCGCGCTGGGCGGGCCCGGCGGACGGCGGGCGGATCGACCTGGTGGAGGGCGAGGACGTCCGCAAGCTCGGCCCCGAGCTGCACGAGCGGATGCGCCGCGGCCGGCCCGGCGCCATCGACCGCCACGAGACGTGGTGGAAGGTGCACACCGGGGCCCTGCTGTGGGACGCGTCGTGGAAGCCGCCGTTCTTCGCTGTGTACCGCTCGGCGTCCGGCGAGGTCCAGGGCATGGCCGCGTACGAGGTGGACGACAACTGGGGTGACGCCAAGCAGCCGTTGAACACGGCGACCGTGCAGTGGCTCATCGGAGTGACACCGGCCGCGGAACGCGCGCTGTGGGAGTACCTCTGCTCCGTCGACTGGGTCGTGAAGGTGAAGAGCGGCTCGCGGGCGCCCGACGATCTGCTCCCGCACCTCCTGCCCGACCCGCGGGCGGCCAGGATCACGTCGCTGGCGGACTGGCTGTGGGTGCGCGTCCTGGACGTCGAACGGGCGCTGGAGGCGCGGACGTACGAGGGCACCGGGGCGCTGGTGCTGGAGGTCGCCGGTGTGGACGGGCTGACCGGCGGGCGCTACCGGCTGGAGGCCTCGCCCGAGGGGGCGTCCTGCACGCCGACCACCGAGAGCGCGGAACTCGAACTGGGCCTGGGCGAGTTGGGCGCGCTGTGGCTCGGGGACGAGTCGGCGGTGCGGCTGGCGGCGCTGGGCCGGGTGCGCGAAGAACGAGCGGGCGCCGCCCGGAAGGCAGACGCCCTGCTGCGTACGTCCAGGCGGCCTTGGTGCCCGGACATGTTCTGAGCCGCTCCCTCCTGCCGGTGTGCTGGGACCCGCATCCGTAGCGAGCTGTTCAGTTGTGGTTGTCGTGCGGCCGTGCCGGCCGGGCGGGACTCCCGGCTCCCCTCCGGAAGGGAGTCCCTGGCGGGTGGCCAACCTCCTGAAGGTCTGACCATGTGCCCGAAGTTGGTGACCAACTTCACTGTACTTATCTCCGCTTGGAAGCGGCTCATAACCACCTTTTCTTGAACTGCCCAAAGATGGCGGGAAGTTGTACTGTGCAGGGGTGGACCCGGAACACGACTCCGTCCATGGGCGGAAGAGGTCGGGGCGGCCACAGAGGACACATCACGAGGTGGCCGACGAGCTGCGCGCCCGGATCAGGTCAGGGGCGCTGCGGCCGGGTGCGCGCATGCCCACCCAGGCACAGCTGGCCCACGAGTTCGGGGTCGAGCGCGGGGCGGTGCGGCAGGCGCTGCGCATCCTGCAGTCCGAACGGCTGCTCACCAACGTGTCCAAGGGCAGTCCGGCGACCGTCGCCCCCGACCCCGTCGGGCCGCTGACCGGCCCGGAGGCTCCTCCGTTGCCCACGACGGTGGCGCTCGCTCCCCGGATAGCGGCGGCGTTCGGCGCGGAGCACGTCGAGATCGACGCCGTGTGCCTGACGTCCATCTCCCTCACGCTCGCCATCGGTGAGCCGCTGCGCCAGATCCACGCCGGACGGCTGAAACCGGCCAAGGTCGACGTCCGGGTGCTGCTGCCCAGCCGGGACATCGACCTGGCCTTCCCGGTGCCGGTCGAGGGGGGCGACGACGACTGGGTGCACGAGCGGTGGCTGGCGATGCGCAACGCCCAGGGGCAGGTCCTCCAGCACAACCTGCTGGCCCTGCGCGCCACCCACGGCATCGATGTGCGCGTCACGTTCCGGGCGCTGCCCTTCACCCCGCCGGTGAAGCTGTACCTGCTCAACGGCACGGAGGCGCTGTTCGCGTACTACACGCTGACGCGCCGGGAGGCCGAGGACGATCACGAGCGGCCGGCGTTGTACGACGCCCAGGGCACCCGGTCCATGCTGTTCTCCTTCGAGCAGGGCGCCGGGCTGCGCGACACGACGTTCGTGGAGCAGTCGCACCTGTGGTTCAACGCACTGTGGGAGACGATCAGTTCGGAGCTGGTGCTCACGAGCTGACGTCTCCCACGGGTCGTTCCGGGGCGGTGCGGTGGTTCATCGGGCGGGCCCCGTCATCAGCAGCGCGAGCACGACCGCTCCCACGGAGCTGACGGCCGGGCTCTTGGCCTTGACGCCCACGGTGAGAAGGATCAGGCCGACGAGGCCGGCCGGACCGTACTTCCACTGGACGAGCTCTTCGAAGGCGACGACGAAGGCGGCGGAGAGGAGAGCGAGGGCGGGCATCGGTATTCCCCCTTCGGAAGTCCGGAAGCAAAACTTCCGCCAACTCCGAGAAGTTGGCAACCAACTATGATTAAGTTGTCCCCACTTGGTCCCTAGTCATAAACAACTTCCAAACAACTCCCGCCAGATGGATCAGAGTTGTAGCGTTTGGTCGTGACCCAGGAGAGCGTGGCGGAGAACGTGGCAGTGAACGGCAGCAGAAGGTCCTCGCCCCAGGAGATCGCCGACATCCTGCGGCAGCGCATCCGAGCCGGTGAGCTCAAGCCGGGGGACCGCCTGCCCACCCAGGCCGAACTCGCGGAGGAGTTCGGCGTGGAGCGCGGCGCCGTCCGCCAGGCCCTGCGCGTCCTCCAGGAGGACGGCCTCCTCACCAACGTCAGCAAGGGGAGCCCACCGCGGATCGCGGCCCCGGAGCCGGTCCGGGGGGAGCCCCAGCCGACGATGGTGGGCCTTGCCCCCCGTCTGACGGAGGCCTTCTCGGCGCCGCACGTACGCGTCGACGTGGTCTGCCACACCGCGGAGACGCTGATGGTCGCCATCGGCGAGCCGCTGCGCCTGATCCACGAGGGCCGCATCCATCCCGAGTCGATCGACGTCCGCATCCTGGTCCCCTCCCGGGACATCGAGCTGGCCTTCCCGGTCCCGGTCGAGGCGCACGGCGAGGACAACCCGGTCCACCAGCGCTGGCTGGCGATGCGCAACGCCCAGGGGCAGGTCCTCCAGCACAACCTGAAGACGCTGCGCTCGACGCACGGCATCGATGTGCGCGTCACGTTCCGCGCGCTGCCGTTCACCCCGCCGGTGAAGCTGTACCTCCTCAACGAAGAGGAGGCCCTGATCGGCTACTACATGCTGACCAGGCGGGCGGAGGAGTGGGGCAGTCAGACCCTGGACATGTACGACGTCCTCGGCTCCCAGTCGCTCCTCTTCTCCTTCGTGAAGCGGACGGGCCGCCGGGACGCGGCGTTCGTGAAGGAATCCCAGAAGTGGTTCAACGCCCTCTGGGAAACCATCACGTCGGACCTGACACTCTCCTAGTGACTCCTGATACGACGCAGACTGGTGCGGTGACAATCGAGACCGAGAACGATCCGCATGAACTTCGCGATCTGACCGGACGCGCGCGCGTCGTGCTCTGGGACTTCGACGGGCCCATCTGCCGTCTGTTCGCCGGGCATTCGGCGGAGCGGGTGGCGAGCGACCTGGTCTCCTGGCTGGAGAGCCGGGGCCTGCACGGCCTGCTCAGCGAGACCGAGCGGGAGTCCCTCGACCCGCACGTGGTGCTGCGCGCCGTGGATCGCCGCCACCCCGGCAGCGACCTCGTCGCCGAGCTGGAGGAACGTCTCACCCAGGAGGAGCTGAGGGCCGCGACCTCGGCGATGCCGACCCCGTACGCCGATCCGCTGATCCGCACCTGGGCCGCCGTGGGCTCGCGCCTGGCCATCACCACGAACAACTCGCCCCGGGTGGTCCGCACGTACCTGGCGGGGCGCGGCCTCGCCGACTGCTTCGCCCCGCACATCTACGGCCGGACCCGGGAACTGCACCACCTGAAGCCGCATCCGCACTGTCTGAACCGGGCGCTGAACGCGATGGGGGTGGCGCCCGGCGATGCCCTGATGATCGGTGACACGCCGTCCGACCGCGAGGCGGCCGAGGGGGCCGGGGTGCCCTTCCTGGGGTACGCGCGCAACGGAAGGAAGGCCGGGCTCCTGAAGGCCGCCGGGGCCGACGTGGTCCTGGACTCCCTGGAGCCGCTGCTGCGCCTGCTGCGCTCCTAGGTGTGCTGTCCGGAGAGGTTGGTGACGCGGCCGGCTGGTGTGTGGCCGCTGATTCCGGTGCGGGGTCGCGCTTCGGCCGCTGGTCGGCGGACGGCGCCCGCTGGTCGGCTGACGGCACCGGGGCCCGGCTCCTGGGCCACGTCCGACGGCACTGCGATGCTGTCGGACGTGGCCGACTGGACCGTCGTAGCCATGGACTCGATCACGGTGCACGGCCTGATCCGAACGGCAGGTGCCCGCTAGTCCGAGGCCAGGGGATCGCGGTGGTCCGCCTCGTCCCGTTTCCAGTAGCCCTTGGCGTAGGCGCGCCGGCGGTCCAGCCCGAGGGTTTCAGTGAAGTGGCGGCGGATGTCCCTGACGGCGCCGGACTCCCCCGCGACCCACGCGGCGACCCGCTCGGGCGGCACTGCGGCCTTGAGGACGGCGTCGCGCAGCGCCTCGCCCTTGGTCCGGCCGGCGTCCCGGTGCACCCACACGAGGTCCAGGCCTGCCGGGAGACTCACCGCGATCTCCGCCTCGGGGCCCTCCACCTCCAGGTAGACGCCGCCCCGCATGCCGGGCGGCAGGCTCTCGGCGATGGTGAGGACCGCGGGCTGGGCGCTCTCGTCGCCCGCCAGGAGGTAGAAGTCGGTGTCGGGAGCGGGACGGAAGGATCCCTTGGGACCGCCGAAGGAGACCTCCTCACCCGGGCGGGCGGCCTCGGCCCAGCGCGCGGCCGGACCGTTGCCGTGCAGCACCACGTCGATGTCCACGCGGGGTCCGGCGGGGGAGTGGTGGCGCACGGTGTAGGCGCGGCCGGCCGGCCGGCCGTCGAGGGGATCGGTCACGAACAGCTTCACCCACTGCGTTGGTTCGTCGCAGTGGAAGGCGGACATGCCAGGCCCCCCCAGGGTGATGCGGGCCATGCGCGGGGCGATCAGGGAGACCGCCTCCACCGTGGCTGTGTAGCGGGTGCGACGGGTGCGGAACATGGGAACAGCCCTTCAGAGGGAGGGGGCGGCCGACGGAACCTCACGTCGGCGGGCCAGGACGGTGGCGGTCAGACGCTCGACGAAACGCGGGTCCAGCGGTTGTCCCGTCGTGAAGGCCCGGTGGAAGGCGGGACCGACGAGCAGGTCGAGGAGCCGGTCCGCCTCGTTCCGGCTCACCGTGGCGCGGGGGAGGGAGGCCAGGGCCCGCCGGACGTGTGCACGGTCGTAGTGCCGCTGCCGGTCCAGCACCTGGTCGCGCAGGACCGCGGCGGTCGTCGGGTCGTGCAGGGCGTGGCCGATGAGCACGAACAGGACGTGACCGGTGGGGGACTGGGTGAACACCCGGCTCAGGTGCGTCACATGCTGCTCCAGAGCGGCCTGTGCAGAGTCCGGGAACTCCGGCCAGGACGCCTTGTCGTGCAGATCCTCCTCCAGGACGTCGAGGAGGATGGCCACCTTCGACCGCCACCAGCGGTAGATGGTCTGTTTGGCCACTCCCGCTCGTTCGGCGATCGCGCTCACCGTCATCGCGTGGAAGCCGACGTCCATCAGCAGGTCGTCGGCGGCCCGCAGGACCGCGACCCGGGCGGCCTCGCTGCGCCGCGGGCCGCTCCTGGTGCGCGCGGCGGGCGCGTCGGCCGGCTGCCGGGTGTCGTGTGGGGCGTTGATGGCGTGCCCTCCTCGTCGCGTCGCGGCGCCTGTCCCGGGACGGTCGGCGAGGACCGGCCGGGAAGATCGGCACATCGAGACTAGACGCAACGGTGCGTATGGTCAAAGTGGGGAAATCCGCCATGTGCGGTGAGGGCTGGGTCCCGTTTCCCCCGGATCGGGGGAGGTCCGAGGGGAAACGGGAGTCGGGGAGAGGGGGGAAGCCGCCGGCGCGCGGCGTGTCAGCGGCGTACGACAGCGTCCTCGTGCCGGGTGCCGGTGGTCTCCGCGCGGCCGAACAGCAGCCGCGTCCGCATCCGGTACACCGGTTCGCCCTGCTGGTTGTCCGCCTCGACGACGAAACGGACCGTGCCCGTGTCCGGGCGCCGGGGATGCGGCGCGGCCTCCTCCACGGTGGCCCGTCCGCGCAGTTCGTCGCCGGGGCGCACCGGGCGAAGGAACCGGACCTCGTCCATGCCATAGGAACCCTGGCAGGCGGAGTCCGCGAGCAGCGCGCGGACGAACTGCCCCATGACCACGGCACCGGTGTGCCAGCCGCTGGCCACCAGGCCGCCGAAGGGGGAGCGGGCCGCCGCCTCGGGATCCAAGTGGAACGGCATCGGGTCCCACACGCGCGCGTAGTCCATGATGTCCTCGCTCGTGAGCCGCGTGGCCCCCAGCTCGTAGGTGCCGCCGACGCGGAAGTGCTCGAAGTGCCGCACGATGAGTGCTCCTTCGTCTCGGGTGTCTCGGATGTCCCGTGGGGCGGGCGCCTCGGGTGTCGGGTAGCGGTCGGGGATGGGAGTCAGCGCGGGGGCGCCGCGTACACCGGCGCGCTCGCGGGACGGACGGAGGCGGGTTCGGGGCGAGGGCGGCCGAGGCGGCGCTTCTCGGCGCTGAACCACTCGGCGACCCGGAACGCCAGGTCCATCGACTGCCCCCGGTTGAGGCGGGGGTCGCACGCGGTCTCGTACCGCAGGTGCAGATCGTCCGAGAGGACCTCGTTGCTCCCTCCCACGCACTCGGTGACGTCCTCGCCGGTGAGCTCCACGTGCACCCCGCCGGGATGCGTGCCCAGCGCCCGGTGCACCTCGAAGAAGCCCGTGATCTCGTCCAGGACATCCTCGAAATGCCGGCTCTTGTGGCCGCTCGTCGTGGTGAAGGTGTTGCCGTGCATCGGGTCGCACACCCACACCACCCGGGCGCCCTCGGCACGCACCGCCTCCACCAGGGCGGGCAGCCGGTCGCGCACCCGGCCCCGCCCCATCCGCGCGATGAACGTCAGCCGGCCCGGGGTGCGCTGTGGGTCCAGCCGGTCCACCAGGGTCAGCACGTCGTCGACCGTGGCGTGGGACCCCAGCTTGACGCCGAGGGGGTTGCTGACTCCGGCGGCGAACGCGACGTGCGCGCCGTCGAGTTGGCGGGTGCGCTCCCCGATCCACAGCAGGTGCCCGGACAGCGCGTACCGCCGCCCCGTGTCGGGGTCCGTGCGCACCAGGGCGGACTCGTAGTCGAGCAGCAGCGCCTCGTGGCTGGCGAACACCTCCGTGGTGCGCAGGGTCGAGGTGCTCATGCCGCAGGCCCGGATGAACGCGAGCGCCGCGTCGATCTCGTCCGCCAGCCGCGCGTAGCGGCGTTCCGCGGCGGACAGGGCCACGAAGTCACGGTTCCACTCGTGCACCCGGTGCAGGTCCGCGTGCCCTCCGGCGGTGAAGGCGCGCAGCAGGTTGAGCGTCGCGGCGGACGCGTGGTAGACGCGCTCCAGCCGGGCCGGGTCGGGGGTGCGGGCCTCGACGGTGAACTCCAGTCCGTTGACGGCGTCGCCCCGGTACGAGGGCAGCGTCACTCCGTCGCGGGTCTCGGTGGGCTGTGAACGGGGCTTGGCGTACTGGCCGGCGATCCGGCCGACCTTGACCACCGGGACGCCGGCCGCGTACGCCAGCACGGCGGCCATCTGGAGAAGGACCTCCAGCTTGTTGCGGACCGACTCCGCGCTCACCGAGTCCAGGGTCTCCGCGCAGTCACCGCCCTGGAGCAGGAAGGCCTGGCCGAGGGCCACCTCTCCGAGACGGTCGAGCAGGGTGTCGCACTCCCTGCCGAACACCAGGGGAGGCGCGGTGGACAGGGCGGACAGGGTCGTCCGCAGCGCCACGGGATCGGGCCAGTCGGGCTGTTGCGCCGCGGGCAGTGCCCGCCACGCTTCGGCAGCGGGCTCGGACAGTGAGTTCTCGTCCATTTCCAGGTATTTCACGCTGAAAACCTCAACGCCTTCTGTTCCGAGGGCACGGCACGGGTTTGCGGTGGGCGCAGCCTGTCACGCGGCCGCCGGGCCCCGACAGTCGGCCGCTGGGGCTAGAAGGGCGGATCTACTACCCGCGTACTAGCCCCAGCGGCCGACTGTCGGGGCGGGTCGGACTCCTGGAGCATTTCGGCAGGCGCACACCGTCGTCGGCACTCGGCGGCGGGCGCGGTCCGCCGCCGCATTTCTCCACGCCACCGGCTCGAAAGGTGATTCCGCATGAGCAGCACCGCCAGCCCGTCCGGGTCCGTGTCCCGTCCGCAGACCGGGGACGAGTACCTCGAGAGCCTCCGGGACGGCCGGGACGTGAGGATCTATGGCGAGAAGGTGCGGGACGTCACGAGCCACGCGGCCTTCCGCAACAACTCACGCATGGTCGCCCGGCTCTTCGACGCGCTCCACGACCCCGAGCGCAACAGCAAACTGGTCGTCCCCACCGACACGGGCAACGGCGGTTTCACGCACCCCTACTTCAAGGCCCCGTACACCTCCGGCGACCTGCGCGCCGCCGCACGGGCCATGGAGGAGTGGGCGCGCATGACGTACGGCTGGCTGGGCCGCACGCCGGACTTCAAGGCCGCCTTCCTGTCCACCCTCGGGTCGAACAAGGAGCACTACGCGCCGTTCGAGGACAACGCGTCCGCGTGGTACCGCAAGGCGCAGGAGAACGTGCTGTTCATCGGCCACGGCATCGTCAACCCCCCGATCGACCGCAACCGGGGGCTGACCGAACTCAAGGACGTGATGCTGACGGTGGACCGGGAGACCGACGCCGGCCTCGTGGTGTCCGGTGCCAAGGTGGTCGGCACCGGCGCGGCGCTCACGCAGCACATCTTCATCGGCAGCTACGGGGTCATCCCGAAGGGCGCCAAGGAATTCTCCGCGTACTTCATCGTGCCGACCCACAGCCCCGGCCTGAAGATCATCTCCCGGCCGTCGTACGAGTTCGCCTCGGCCACCGTGAGCAGCCCCTTCGACCAGCCGCTCAGCAGCCGCCTGGACGAGAACGACGGCATCCTCGTCTTCGACGAGGTGCTGATCCCCTGGGAGAACGTCTTCTGCTACGACGTGGACAAGGCGAACAACTTCTTCTACGGGTCCGGCTTCTTCTACCGCGCCATGTTCCACGCCTGCGTCCGCTTCGCGGTGAAGATGGACTTCCTGACCGGTCTGCTCGCCAAGTGCCTGGAGACCACGGGCACCTCGGAGTTCCGCGGTGTGCAGAGCCGGCTCGGTGAGGTCCTCGCCTACCGCAACATGTTCTGGGCCCTGGTCGACTCCATGGCCGAGAACCCCACCAAGTGGCCCGACGGCACCGTCACCCCCAACGGCGAGACCGCGCTGGCCTTCCGCGTCCTGTCCTCGTCGATCTTCCCGAAGGTGCGCGAGATCTTCCTCCGGGACCTCGGCAGCGCGCTGATCTACAACAACTCCCACGCCCTCGACTGGTCGAACCCCGAGGTCCGGCCCTACCTGGACAAGTACGTCCGGGGCCTGGGCGTGGAGGCGATCGACCGGGTGAAGCTGATGAAGCTGGCGTGGGACGCGGTCGGTACCGAGTTCGGGGCCCGCTGGGAGCTGTACGAGATGAACTACGCCGGCAACCACGAGCAGATCCGCTTCGAGGCCCTCCACGCCCAGCAGGGCTCCGGGAAGTTCGACGACTACAAGAAGCTCGTCGACCAGTGCCTTTCGGAGTACGACGAGAACGGCTGGAAGGTCCCGGACCTCATCAACCCCAAGGACACCACCGTCATCGGCAACGGCGCCCCCGACACCGGGGCGGCCGCCCCGGTCGAGACCGCGCGGTGAGCAGCCGTACCCCCGCTCCCGGCGGCGCCGCTGCCCCGCCCGGAGTCTCCGTCCTGCCGGACAAGGCTCATCTCAGGCACGTCCTCGGACAGTTCGTGACCGGTGTGTGCGCGGTGTCCACCCGCTTCGAGACCCGGTCCGGAGTGCGCCACGACGCCATCGCGGTGAACTCGTTCACCTCGGTCTCCCTCGACCCGCCGCTCGTGTCGATGTACCTGCGCGACGACTCGACCTTTCTGCGGCGCGTGCAGACGTCCGGCCAGTGGGCCGTGTCGTTCCTCGGACACCGCGCGCGCTCCCTGGTCGGTGTCCTCACCACGCCCGCGGCGCAGCGCCCCCCGGTGGAGCAGGCCGCCGACTGGGCCGTCGGACCGCACACCGGCTGCCTGGTCCTGCCGGACGGGCCCGGAACGCTCGAATGTGCCCTGCACCTCACCCAGACGCTCGGCGACCATGTCCTCGTCGTCGGACAGGTGCTGGGAGCCGTGGGCCGCGACCACGAGCCCCTGGTCTTCCACCGCGGCACCTTCACCGAGGTCGCACCGGCGACGTGAACACACACCGCAGACCCTCAGCAGCGAACGGGAGAGGAGACGCCATGGCCGGGAAGCGCCCGCATGTGGCTGTGGTGGGCGGCGGTATCGGCGGTCTGGCCGTCGCGCTCGGACTGCGGCGGCAGGGCGTCGAGGTGGTCGTCCACGAACAGGCGCGGAAACTGGCCCACCTGGGAGCGGGGATCGCGATCGGAGCGAACGGACACCGGGCCCTGCGGGAACTGGGCGTCGCCGAACGGCTGACCGCAGCGGCCGCCCAGCCCGCACGGGCCGACTTCCGACACTGGCGCACCGGCCGGTCCATGGTGTCGCACCGCCTCACCGGCATGTACGAGGAGCGCTTCGGCGCCCCCTTCTGGACCGTGGAACGAGCGGCCGTCCAGCAGGCCCTGCTCGCCGAACTGGGCACGGAGCACGTCCGCCTCGGCGCGCGCTGCACCGGAGTGGAGGAGACGGCCGCCGGCGCCGTGATCCGCTTCGAGGACGGCAGCGAAGCGGAAGCCGACGCGGTCGTCGGGGCGGACGGCATCCACTCCGTGGTCCGCCACAGCCTCTTCGGCCCCGACGAGGCCGTGTTCTCGGGGACCAGCGGATACCGCGCCCTGGTCCCCATGGACAGGCTGCGGCACCTTCCCGAACTCGCCGAGCCGGTCCTGTGGCTGTGGCTCGGACCGGGCCGGCACTTCATCGCCTACCCGGTGGCGGACGGCAGCGCGCTGAACTTCCTGGCCGTCGTGCCCGACCGCACGTGGACCGTCGAGTCCTGGTCCACGGAAGGCGACGCCGCGGAACTGCTGGCCGCCTTCGACGGCTGGCACCCGTTCGTCACCGGGATCCTCGGAGCCTGCGAACGCCCGGGCCGCTGGGCGCTGTACGACCGGGAACCGCAGCGCGCCTGGAGCTCCGGCCCCGTGACCCTGCTGGGCGACGCCGCGCACGCGATGCTGCCGCACCACGGCCAAGGAGCCAACCAGGCCCTGGAGGACGCGGTGGTCCTCGCCCACCTCCTGGCGGGTACGGACGCCGATGGCGTGCCCTCGGCCCTGCGTGCCTACGAGCGCCTGCGCCGACCGCGCACCCGGCTGCTGCAGGCGGGCTCCCGCAAGAACGCCGGCTGCTTCCAACTGCCCGACGGACCGGAGGCCGAGGCCCGCAACGCACGCCTGGCCGGCCTGCCCGACGACCTCGCCTGGATCCACGGGCACGACCCTCTCGGCTCCCTGCGCCCGGCCACGGCACCGGCCCGAACCCCGGCCGCGCCCGTGGCGCCCGCAACGACCTGACCGGCCCGACGACCATCGACGAACGGTGAGAGACACATGGCAAGGATCTACTCCTTCGAAGGGAACGTCCCCGTCGTGCATCCCACGGCGTTCGTGCACCCCGACGCCGTACTGATCGGGTCGGTCGACATCGGACCCGGGTGCTATGTCGGCCCCCTCGCCAGCCTGCGGGGTGATTTCGGGCACATCGCACTCCGGGCGGGCTCCAACGTCCAGGACGGCTGTGTCCTGCACTGCTTCCCCGGCGCCGACACGGTCGTGGAGGAGGACGGGCACGTCGGCCACGGGAGTGTGCTGCACGGCTGCCGGGTGGGCCGGGACAGCCTGATCGGCATGAAGTCCGTCCTGATGGACGGCGTCGTCGTGGGGGAGCAGGCCTTTGTCGGCGCCGGCAGCTTCGTCAAGTCCCGGTTCGAGGTGCCGGAGCGGCACTTGGTGGCGGGCAGCCCGGCCAAGGTGGTGCGCGAGCTCACCGCCGACGAGATCGCCTGGAAGGGCAACGGGACGGCCCAGTACCAGAAGCTGGCCCAGCGCTGCCTCACCGGGCTGCACCCGGCGGAGGCCGCCACCGAACGCGCCGCCGCCCCGGCCCCCACCCGGCCCGGCGAGCCCGAGCATGTCACCCTGCACGCGTACCGGTCCCGCTGAAGGAGCACCGTTGAGCAGGTTGCGCTGGCTGACCGCTGGGGAGTCCCATGGTCCCGCGCTCGTGGCGACGCTGGAGGGTCTTCCCGCCGGTGTGCCGGTCACCACGGACATGGTGGCGGACCATCTCGCGAGGCGGCGCCTGGGCTATGGGCGCGGTGCCCGGATGAAGTTCGAGCGCGACGAGGTCACCTTCCTGGGTGGGGTCCGGCACGGCCTGACCCTCGGCTCCCCGGTCGCGATCATGGTGGGCAACACCGAGTGGCCGAAGTGGGAACAGGTCATGGCCGCCGACCCGGTCGACCCGGAGATCCTCGACGGACTCGCCCGCAACGCCCCGCTGACCCGGCCCCGGCCCGGCCACGCCGACCTGGCGGGCATGCAGAAGTACGGCTTCGACGAGGCCCGGCCGATCCTGGAGCGTGCCTCGGCGCGTGAGACGGCCGCGCGCGTCGCCC
>NZ_JAIGQA010000103.1:0-29152 GCF_019733245.1 Streptomyces sp. WAC04114 | reverse complement strand
GACCGGGTGAAGGGCCTGTACACGCACATGGCGGAGGACCATACGTCGTACCTCCACGTGTCGGCGGGCACGCGAACCTCACCGGTGTGTAGCGGTTCGTGCCGCAGCCCGCCGACACGTGGAGGTACGACGTATGGCCCTCCGCCATGTGCGTGGACAGGCCCTTCACCCGGTCCGTGTCCAGGTCGCAGTTGGTGACCAGGGCGCCGTAGAAGGGGATGCACAGCTGGCCGCCGTGGGTGTGGCCGGCCAGGATCAGGGGGTAGGCGTCGGCCGTGAAGGCGTCCAGGGTGCGCAGGTACGGCGCGTGTACGACGCCCATCGAGAAGTCCGCCGCCTCGGACGGGCCGCCCGCCACCTGCGCGTAGCGGTCCCGCTTGATGTGCGGGTCGTCCAGGCCCGTGAGCTCCACCGAGCCACCCTCGAGCTTGAGCTCGCCGCGCGTGTTGGTCAGGTTGAGCCAGCCCGCCGCGTCGAAACCGTCCCGCAGGTCCTCCCACGGGTTGTGCACCACGCCCTCGGCCGGGGCGTTGCCGTTGAGCCCGTGGCGGCCCTGGGCCCTCTCGAGCAGGTAGAGGGCGGGGTTGCGCAGCTTGGGGCCGTAGTAGTCGTTGGAGCCGAAGACGTACGCGCCCGGGAACTCCATCAGGGGGCCGAGTGCGTCCAGGACCTCTGGGACGGCCTCCGGGTCGGAGAGGTTGTCGCCCGTGTTGATCACGAAGTCGGGGCGCAGGCCCGCCAGGGACCGCAGCCAGCGCTGCTTCTTGCGCTGGCCTCCGACCATGTGGATGTCGGAGACCTGCAGCACACGCAGGGGACGCATACCCGGGGGCAGGACCGGGACGGTGACCCGGCGCAGGCGGAAGGAGCGGGCCTCGAAGCCCGCCGAGTACAGCAGTCCGGCGGCGCCAGCCGCCGCGATTCCCAGGGGTACTCCATATCGCGCGCGCATACGGCCATCGTGTCAGACCCGGACCGTCGCCCGTGCCGGGGCGGTGCCCCCGAAATCCCCTGACGGCACCGGGCATTAGACGCCGGCCCCACAAATCGAGGGGCGCCGCTCCTCCCGCACCTGCGACAATCGACCCCATGACCACGCTCAAGTCGAAGCTGCAGGAAGACCTCAACGTTGCGATCAAGGAGCGCGACGAGCTGCGCTCCTCGACGCTCCGGCTGACGCTCGCCGCGATCACCAAGGAGGAGGTCGCGGGCAAGGAGAAGCGCGAGCTCTCCGACGACGAGGTGCAGAAGGTGATCACCCGGGAGGCGAAGAAGCGGCGTGAGGCGGCCGACGCCTTCGCGCAGGGTGGTCGGGCCGAGCAGGCCCAGCGGGAGAAGGCGGAGGGCGAGGTCCTCGCCACGTACCTTCCGCAGCAGCTGTCGGACGAGCAGCTCCAGGAGATCGTCGCCCAGGCCGTCGAAGAGGCGAAGGCGGCCGGTGCGGAGGGGCCTCGGGCCATGGGTGCGGTCATGAAGATCGTGAACCCGAAGGTGACCGGGCAGGCCGAGGGCGGCCGCGTCGCCGCCGCGGTGAAGAAGCTGCTGGCGGGCTGATCCTCTGGCACGCACGTCTCAGAACGAAGACGGCCCCCTCCCACCCATGCGGGTGAGAGGGGGCCGTTTTGTCGCGTCAGGCCGGTCAGGTCACGCCGTCGGCTCAGCCGGACCGGCCGCCGTTGCCGTTCCCGCCGTTGCCCTGCCCCCGGATGAACCCCTCCGGGATGGAGAACGAGGGGGTGGGCTCGTCGCCGCCTCCGCCGTTGTTGCCGCCGATCAGGCCGCCGATGAAGCCGTCGTCGCCGTTGTCGCCGTTGCCTCCGTCGTCACGGCCGCCGTCCCCGTCGCCGTCACCGCGGTCCCGGGGCTTGCTGTCGGGGATGTGGACGGAGTTGAAGTTCTCGACGGGCTTGCCCTCCAGCGCGCCGGACATCATGTCGCGCCAGATCGGACCGGGGACCTCGCCACCGAAGACCTTGCCGTACGACCGGCCGCCGATGGTGATGCCGGACATCTTCCGCTTGTGCGCCGGGTCGCCGACCCAGACCGCACCGGCCATGTTCGGTGTGTAGCCCACGAACCAGGCCGCGTAGCGCTCGTCCGTCGTACCGGTCTTGCCGGCGCTGGGACGGCTGCCGAGGCCCGCCTTCGTACCCGTACCGTCCTCGACGACGCCCTTCAGCAGCGTGTTGATCGTGTCGGCGGTGTTCTCCGACATCGCGCGCGAGCAGGTCGACTTCGGGACCTCCATCGACGTGGTCTTGTCACCGACCCGCCGGTTGACCGACTCCATGGCGATCGGCGTGCAGTACATGCCGCGCGAGGCGAAGGTCGCGTACGCGTTCGCCATGGTCAGCGGGGACATCTCCTGGGTGCCGAGGGCGATAGAGGGCACTTGCGGCATCTTGTCGCCGTCGGCCCGCACGACGCCCATCTTCTTGGCCATCGTCGTCACCGGGCAGATGCCGATGTCGCTGATCATCTGCACGTAGTATGTGTTGACCGACTTGGCGGTCGCCTCCCGCATGTCGTACGGGCCGACCTCGGAGGAGTTCTCGTTCTGGAGCTTCGCCGGGCTGTTGGGGTCGTTCACCCACCGCTTGCCGTCACAGGCCGAGACCGGGCTCGGGTACGCCATCTGGTACGGCGACGAGTACACCTTGTTCGCCGCCATGCCGTCCTCGAGGGCCGCGGCGGCCACGATCGGCTTGAACGTCGAACCGGGCTGGTAGCCCATGCCGCCGCCCATCGACTGGTCGACGGAGAGGTTGATCTGCGTCTCGTTCTTCTTGAAGCCGTAGGGACGCGACTGGCCCATGGCGAGGATCTTGCCGGTGCCGGGCTGGACGATGGAGGCGGCGGTGGCCACCTCGTCGCTCTTGTAGACGTGATCCTTGATCGACCGCTGCGCCGCCTTCTGGGACTGCGGGTCCATGGTCGTGCGGATGGTGAGGCCGCCCTGGTTCCAAATCTTCGCGCGTTGCTCCTTGGTCTTGCCGAAGACCGGGTCGGTCAGGAAGACCTCGCGCACGTAGTCACAGAAGAAGCCCGCACCCTTGACCGCCGTGATGCAGCCGTTCTTGGGCTTGCTGACCTTCAGGCCGAGCGGCGCCTTCATCGCGTCGGCGGCCTGCGCCCGGGAGATGTCGCCGACGGCCGCCATGCGCTGCAGCACGGTGTTGCGGCGCTTGGTGGCCTCCGCCTCGTCGTTGACCGGGTCGTACCGGCTGGGCGACTGGACGATGCCGGCCAGCAGGGCCGCCTGCTCCACGCCGAGGTCCTTGGCGGACTTGGAGAAGTAGCGCTGGGCGGCGGCCTCGACGCCGTAGGCCTGCTGGCCGAAGAACGTGATGTTCAGGTAGTTCTCGAGGATCTTCTTCTTGCCCAGCTCCTCCTCGACCTGGATCGCGTACTTGAGCTCGCGGATCTTGCGGCCGATGGTCTGCTGGGTGGCCTGCGCGACCTTCGTCGGGTCGTTGCCCGCCTCCTCGATGAAGACGTTCTTCACGTACTGCTGCGTCAGCGTGGAGGCGCCCTCGGAGACTCCGCCGGTCTGCGCGTTCTTGTTGAGGGCGCGCAGGACGCCCTTCAGGTCGACCGCGCCGTGCTGGTAGAAGCGCGAGTCCTCGATCGCGACGATCGCCTTCTGCATGTACGGCGAGATGTCCTTGAGGGGGACCACCGTGCGGTCGCGCGAGTAGACCGTGGCGATCTGGCCGCCGTCGGCGTCGAGGATCGTGGTGCGCTGACTCAGCGGCGGGGTCTTCATGTTGGCCGGGAGCTCGTCGAAGCTCTCGACCGATCCCTTGGCCGCCAGCCCCAGCGCGCCCACCGCGGGGAGGGCGATGCCGGCCAGCACGGCTCCCGCGAGGACACTGACACCGAGGAACTTGGCGGCCTGCTGCGTGGGAGACAGACCACCGCCCGAGCGCTTCTTTGGCATGAGGGCAGCCTACGTTCTCATTCGCCGGACAGGCGTACAGGCCTTGGCCTAAGCTGCTCTCAACTGTCACAGCAGTGAGGTCACGTATCAATACGTCCGACGACCCCGAATCGTTCCGGGTGTTCCCCAACTTTTTTGATGGGGCCGTGTCCGAATCCGCCTTGTGTGTCATACGGCGTCCCATGTGACGCAACTGAACTGTCCCGTTTCGTCGGGAAAGTTACGTATGTCGCCAGCTCACTCCCCCGGGTGATCTGCCGCTTACCCATAGTCCGTTCGGGCCATTCAAGATTGGGCCCGAAGGGGGTGTTGCGCTGTGCCCACCTTCCGTAACGTCCTCAACTGGCGGCGGTGAATATGCCGCTGCCGCCGTGGGGGAGCCTCGATTCGGGAGAGGACGGCGCCGGTATGGGCTGGGTAGTCGACTGGAGTGCGCAGGCGGCCTGCCGCACTACCGATCCGGATGAACTGTTCGTTCAAGGAGCAGCGCAGAACAGGGCCAAGGCGGTGTGCACGGGATGCCCGGTGCGCACGGAGTGCCTGGCCGACGCGCTCGACAATCGCGTCGAGTTCGGCGTGTGGGGAGGCATGACGGAGCGGGAGCGCCGCGCACTGCTGCGCAGGCGTCCCACGGTGACCTCCTGGCGCCGGCTGCTGGAAACGGCGCGCACGGAGTACGAGCGGGGGTGCGGTGTCCTGCCGCTCGACGACGACGAGATCTACGAGAACTACGCGGCGGTGAGCTGAGCGGTGAGCTGAGGAGTCCCTCACGCAGGGGAGCTCCCCAGGTCCGGGTTCGAGGGCCCTGTTCGGGCCCTTCGCCATCACCTACGGGTTCTTCCACCTACGCGTTGTTCGCCCTCGCCGGGTTGTCCTCCGGGCACGTCCCTCGGGTGCGCGCGCCTCAGGCACTCGCCTCAGGCGGCTCCGGCAGGTCGGCTGGGTCGGGCAGTTCGCGCTCGTCGGCCGCGAGGCGGTCGCCGATGTCGCGCAGGCCCGCGAGGTCGTGCACGTCGCCGGGCAGCGCGGCCACTTCCGTCACGGCCACCTCGGGGTGGAGCGCGGTGAAGCGGTCACGCGTGCGCTGCTCACGGGAGAGCAGCTGCATGCGATCGGCGTGCAGCCTCAGCAGGCCCGCGGTGAGCTGGTCGACGGACCGCTCGGGGCCCTCGGTGTCCGCGGCGTGTGCGGTGTCCTCGGCATGCTCGGTGTCTTCGGTGGGGGAGCCACCCTCGGGAGCCGATGCCGGGGACCGAGCTGGTGTTGCGGACGTGGGAGAGTCTGAACTGTCGTGTGTGTCGGGGGAGTTACGAAGTCTTGCTTTCCCGCTCTCCTGATCCACAATGCGGAGCTCTTCAAGATTTTCCGCGGCGGCGAGCGCCCGCTCGGCCGACAGCCGGTCGGCGCCGCTGCCGTGCACCCGGTTGAGCACCAGACCGGCGAGCGGCATGTCCTCGGCGGCCAGCCGCTCCACGAAGTACGCGGCCTCGCGCAGCGCGTCCCGCTCCGGGGCCGCCACCACGAGGAACGCCGTGCCGGGCGCTTGGAGCAGCTTGTACGTCGCGTCGGCTCGCGTGCGGAAGCCGCCGAAGGTGGTGTCCATCGCGGACACGAACGTCTGGACGTCCTTGAGGAGCTGACCGCCGAGCAGCTTGCCGAGGGTGCCGGTCATCATCGACATCCCGACGTTCAGGAACTTCATCCCGGCGCGGCCGCCCAGCTTCGCCGGTGCCGTCAGCAGCCGGATCAGCCGGCCGTCCAGGAACGACCCGAGCCGCTTGGGCGCGTCCAGGAAGTCCAGCGCCGAACGGGAGGGCGGGGTGTCGACGACGATCAGGTCCCACTCGTCCCGGGCGCGCAGTTGCCCGAGCTTCTCCATCGCCATGTACTCCTGCGTGCCCGCGAAGCCCGCCGAGAGCGACTGGTAGAAGGGGTTGCCCAGGATGGCGGCCGCCCGCTCGCCGTCCGCGTGCGCCTCGACGATCTCGTCGAAGGTGCGCTTCATGTCGAGCATCATCGCGTGCAGCTCGCCGCCCGCGGAGTCGTCGACTCCCTTCACCCGGCGCGGGGTGTTGTCGAGGGAGTCGATGCCCATGGACTGGGCCAGCCGGCGGGCCGGGTCGATGGTCAGGACGACCACCTTGCGGCCCCGCTCGGCCGCGCGCAGGCCCAGGGCCGCCGCGGTGGTGGTCTTGCCGACCCCGCCCGAGCCGCAGCAGACCACGATCCGGGTCTCCGGGTCCTCCAGCAGCGGATCGATGTCGAGCAGGCGGGCGGGGGCGAGGTGCGGGCGGGCCGGGTCGTGGGTGTGGGCCGGGTCCGAGCGACTCATGACATCCCCTGCTTCCCCTGCTTCCGACTCATGACGGGCCTTGCCTGTCTGTCGCGGCTCGTGACGCGTGCTGCTGCCGTGCCGTGTCCGTCGCGTCTCGTGACGCGCGCTGCTCGCGTGCCGTGTCCGTCCTGGCTCGTGACACGCCCTGCTCGCGTGCCCTGTCCGTGCCGGCTCATGACACGCCCTGCTCGCGCAGCTCACGGGCCAGCTCGTACAGCCCCGCCAGGTCCATGCCCTCGGCGAACAGCGGCAGTTCGTGCAACGGCAGGCCCAGTTCGGCCAGGACCGCCCGCTGCTCGTGCTCCAGCGTGTACCGCTCGGCGTACTCCTCGGCCTGCGTGAGCAACGGGTCCACCAGCCGCTCGGCGTGCCCGCCGCGCCGCGCCCCGCCGAGCCCCGCGGACGACAGGGACCGCGCGACAGTGGAACGCGGGACCGTCCGTACGAGTTCCAGGTCCGTCTCGTCCAACACCTCCGGCCGGACCATGTTCACGATGATCCGCCCCACCGGCAGCCGGGCCGAACGCAGCTCGGCGATGCCGTCCACGGTCTCCTGGACGGGCATCTCCTCCAGCAGCGTCACCAGGTGCACGGCCGTCTCCGGCGACTTCAGCACCCGCATCACGGCCTGCGCCTGATTGTGTATCGGGCCGATCTTGGCGAGGCCCGCGACCTCGTCGTTCACGTTCAGGAAGCGGGTGATCCGCCCGGTCGGCGGGGCGTCCATGACGACGTAGTCGTACGTGAACCGCCCGCTGCGCTCCTTGCGGCGCACCGCCTCGCACGCCTTGCCGGTCAGGAGGACGTCCCTGAGGCCGGGCGCGATGGTGGTGGCGAAGTCGATCGCGCCGAGCTTCTTCAGGGCCCGTCCTGCGCTGCCCAGCTTGTAGAACATCTGGAGGTAGTCCAGAAGGGCCAGTTCGGGGTCGATGGCGAGGGCATACACCTCCCCGCCCCCGGGTGCTACTGCGATCTTCCGTTCCTCATAAGGCAGCGCCTCCGTTTCGAAGAGCTGCGCGATGCCCTGACGGCCCTCGACCTCGACGAGAAGCGTCCGCTTCCCCTCCGTGGCCAGGGCCAGCGCTAGGGCCGCGGCCACCGTGGTCTTGCCGGTACCGCCCTTGCCGCTGACGACCTGGAGCCTGCTCACGTATTCGAGCCTAACCAGTCCGTGCCCGCGCTACGCGGCAGGCTGTGGATAACCGGTGCGGTGGTGGGCCGCGTGGCCCCCGCCCGCCAGGGGCTAGAGTCGGCCGCATGACCAAGTGGGAATACTCGACTGTGCCGCTGCTCGTCCACGCCACGAAGCAGATTCTGGACACCTGGGGCGAGGACGGCTGGGAGCTCGTCCAGGTCGTGCCCGGGCCGAACAACCCCGAGCAGCTCGTGGCCTACCTGAAGCGGGAGAAGCAGTAGTGGGCGCCGTCGAGGCGAAGCTGGCCGAGCTCGGCCTGAGCCTGCCCGCGGTGGTCCCGCCGCTCGCCGCCTACCAGCCGGCCGTGCAGTCCGGACCGTACGTCTACACCGCCGGGCAGCTCCCGATGGTGGACGGCAAGCTTCCGGTCACCGGCAAGGTCGGTGCGGAGGTCACCCCGGAGGAGGCCAAGGAGCTGGCACGCACGTGTGCGCTGAACGCCCTGGCCGCCGTGAAGTCCGTCGCCGGTGACCTGGACCGGATCGCGCGCGTGGTGAAGGTCGTCGGCTTCGTCGCCTCGGCCTCCGACTTCACGGGCCAGCCCGCGGTGCTGAACGGCGCGAGCGAACTGCTCGGCGAGGTCCTCGGCGACAAGGGCGTGCACGCGCGCAGCGCCGTGGGCGTCGCGGTGCTTCCGCTGGACGCACCGGTCGAGGTCGAGATCCAGGTGGAGCTCGCGTAGCACCCCGCCGCGTACCACGGCCGCGCCCTCTTCGGTGGCCCCAGCTGCGGATTCCGTCCCCGGGGCCACTCGAACATCCGCCCGTCACGGGATAGCCTCGCGCCCATGGCGAACGGTCAGTGGTACCCCCCGGAGTGGCCGGACCGCATCCGCGCACTCGCGGCCGGCACCCTCACCCCGGTGGCCCCGAAGCGCGCGGCCACCGTCATGCTCCTGAAGGACACGGGCAGCGGTCCCGCCGTCCACATGCTGCGCAGACGCGCCTCCATGGCCTTCGCCGGAGGCGCGTACGCGTATCCCGGCGGTGGCGTCGACCCGCGCGACGACGACCACCACGTCCGCTGGGCCGGCCCCACGCGCGCGTGGTGGGCCGACCGGCTCGGCGTCGACGAGACGGCGGCCCAGGCGATCGTCTGCGCGGCCGTGCGCGAGACGTACGAGGAGGCGGGCGTGCTGCTCGCCGGACCGGCGGCCGACGCGGTCGTCGGTGACACCACGGGAGCCGACTGGGAGACCGACCGGGCCGCCCTGGTCGCCCGGGACCTGTCCTTCGCGGAGTTCCTGGACCGCCGCGGACTGGTCCTGCGCTCCGACCTGCTGGGCGCCTGGACCCGCTGGATCACCCCGGAGTTCGAGGCCCGCCGCTACGACACCTGGTTCTTCGTGGCCGCTCTCCCCGAGGGGCAGCGCACCCGCAACGCCTCCACGGAGGCCGACCGCACGGTGTGGATCGCCCCGCGCGAGGCGGCGGCCGGGTACGACAAGGGCGAGCTGCTGATGATGCCGCCGACGATCGCGACCCTGCGCCAGCTGACGGCGTACGAGACGGCCGCCGGGGCGCTCGACGCCGCCCCGGGGCGTGACCTCACGCCCGTCCTGGCCACCGCCCGCCTGGTCGACGGCGAGCTCGTGCTCTCCTGGCCGGGCCACGACGAGTTCACCAAGCACATCCCGACCGGTGGAGCCACCGCATGACGGACGCAAGCGCCCTGCCCGGCCAGCCCCGCGGCGGGGTCCTCTCGGGCCCCGCCACCGCGCGGGCCGTCAACGTCCTGGCCCCCAACGCGTCGGCGATGACCCTGGACGGCACGAACACCTGGATCGTCTCCGAGCCCGACTCGGACCTGGCCGTGGTGATCGACCCGGGCCCGCTGGACGACGAGCACCTGCGCCGGGTTCTCGCCACGGCCGAACAGGCCGGCAAGCGCGTCGCCCTCACCCTGCTGACCCACGGCCACCCCGACCACGCGGAGGGCGCCGCCCGCTTCGCCGAGCTGACCGGCACACGCGTGCGTGCCCTCGACCCGGCACTGCGGCTGGGCGACGAGGGCCTGGCCGCCGGAGACGTGATCACGACCGGCGGGCTGGAACTGCGCGTCGTGCCGACCCCCGGCCACACCGCCGACTCCCTCTCCTTCCACCTCCCGGCCGACCGGGCCATCCTCACCGGCGACACCGTCCTCGGCCGCGGCACGACGGTCGTGGCCCACCCCGACGGCCGCCTCGGCGACTACCTGGACTCCCTGCGCCGCCTGCGCTCCCTCACGGTCGATGACGGCGTCCACACCGTGCTGCCGGGTCACGGCCCGGTCCTGGACGACGCCCAGGGCGTTGTCGAGTACTACCTCGCCCACCGCGCCACCCGTCTCGCCCAGGTCGAGACGGCCGTCGAGGACGGCTACCGCACCCCCGCGCAGGTAGTCGCCCACGTCTACGCCGACGTGGACCGCTCCCTGTGGCCGGCGGCGGAACTGTCGGTACGGGCCCAGCTGGACTACCTGGAGGAGCACGGGCTCATCTGACCGTGCGCGGCCTCGCGGATACGACGTCGGGCCCCGTCTCGTGAGGAGACGGGGCCCGATGACGTACGGGAGGGTGTGCGCGTCAGCGCGAGCGCTTCGCGAGGCGCTCCACGTCCAGGAGGATCACCGCGCGGGCCTCCAGGCGCAGCCAGCCGCGCTGGGCGAAGTCCGCGAGGGCCTTGTTGACCGTCTCGCGGGACGCGCCGACGAGTTGGGCCAGCTCCTCCTGCGTGAGGTCGTGCACGACGTGGATGCCCTCCTCGGACTGCACGCCGAACCGGCGCGACAGGTCGAGCAGGGCGCGGGCGACACGGCCCGGGACGTCCGAGAAGACGAGGTCGGACATCGCGTCGTTGGTCTTGCGCAGCCGGCGCGCGACGGCGCGCAGGAGTGCCGTGGCCACCTCCGGGCGGGCGTTCAGCCAGGGCTGGAGGTCGCCGTGGCCGAGGCCGAGCAGCTTGACCTCGGTCAGCGCCGTGGCGGTCGCGGTGCGCGGGCCCGGGTCGAACAGCGACAGCTCACCGATGAGCTCGCCGGGGCCGACCACGGCCAGCATGTTCTCGCGACCGTCGGGGGACGTGCGGTGCAGCTTCACCTTGCCCTCCGTGACCACGTACAGGCGGTCACCTGGGTCGCCCTCATGGAACAGCGAGTCACCGCGGGCGAGGGTCACCTCACTCATGGAGGCGCGGAGCTCCGCGGCCTGCTCGTCATCGAGCGCCGCGAAGAGCGGATTGCGCCGCAGAACGTCGTCCACGAGTTCTCTCCTATTCGACCTGCTCAGGGGATCTTGCTCCCCCGTGTACCGAGGGACCGTGGTGCCCATTTTGTCGGGCGGTCCAAACAGTGTGATCTGTCACAAGGATGCCGCACACGTGTCCCGGGGTACGCGGCAGGGGTCCAATTGGGCGCCGATCTTCAGGGGCCGGGGCGGATGTCGGTGCCGGGCCTTAGGCTGGCCGGGTGTCCAAATCGCCGGTGAGAGCACAGGCCGAGGGGGCTGCGCGGGTGGTTGTACGTCGAGATTCCGCTGTGGGCGAACACAGCCCCGATGGCGGTAGGAAAACGGCGAAAGAGAACAAGACGGAACCGGTGAAGAAGGCGGCTTCCGCGAAGAAGGCGGCATCCGCGAAGGGGGCCTCCGTGAAGGGGGCCGCGTCCGCCGGTAAGACGGCTTCCGCGAAGAAGACGGCGTCTCCGAAGAAGGCCGCGTCCGCGAAGAAGGCCGCGTCTCCGGAGGAAACTGCCTCCGCGAAGAAGGCCGCGTCTGCGAAGGAAACCGCCTCCGCGAAGAAGGCCGCTTCCAAGACCTCTGCCGCCAAGAAGGCCGATTCCAAGGCTTCTGCCGCCGAGAAGGCCTCGAAGGGTGCCGCCGTGAAGAAGGCGCCCGCCGCCAAGAAGGTCGCGGTCGCGCCCAAGAAGGCCACCGCCCGCCTCAAGGGCACCGCCCCCGCCAAGGCCGTCGTCCACCCGCCGGGCGACGAGTCGCCCACCGCTCTGGTCCGCCGGGCCCGCCGTATCAACCGCGAGCTCGCCGAGGTCTATCCGTACGCGCACCCCGAGCTGGACTTCGAGAACCCCTTCCAACTGCTCGTCGCCACGGTCCTGTCCGCCCAGACGACCGACCTGCGCGTCAACCAGACGACACCCTCCCTCTTCGCCAAGTACCCGACCCCGGAGGACCTGGCCGCCGCCAACCCCGAGGAGGTGGAGGAGATCCTCCGCCCGTGCGGCTTCTTCCGGGCCAAGACGAAGTCGGTCATAGGGCTGTCGAAGGCCCTGGTCGAGGACTTCGGAGGCGAGGTGCCCGGCCGGCTGGAAGACCTGGTCAAGCTGCCCGGCGTCGGCCGCAAGACCGCGTTCGTCGTGCTCGGCAACGCCTTCGGCCGCCCCGGCATCACCGTCGACACGCATTTCCAGCGCCTGGTGCGCCGCTGGCGGTGGACCGGCGAGACCGACCCGGACAAGATCGAGGCCGCCGTCGGCGCGCTCTTCCCGAAGAGCGACTGGACGGATCTGTCGCACCACGTCATCTGGCACGGCCGCCGCATCTGCCACGCCCGCAAGCCCGCGTGCGGCGCCTGCCCGATCGCTCACCTCTGCCCGGCCTACGGCGAGGGCGAGACCGACCCGGAGAAGGCGAAGAAGCTCCTCAAGTACGAGAAGGGCGGCTTCCCCGGGCAGCGTCTCAAGCCCCCGCAGGCCTACCTGGACGCGGGCGGCAAACCGGCGCCGCCGCTGGGGGCCGGATGAGTCGCCCGAGTCGCCCGCAGCATCCGAGGCGCCGGCCGAGCGGCCCGGCGTGCGCCGCGAAGAGCCCCACGTGCCATCAGAGGAGCCTCACGCACCATCCGAAGAGCCCCACGCGCCATCCGCAGAGCCCGAAGTGCCGCCCGTTCAGGGGATCCCGCGCGTTCGCGGAACGATCTCGGGCCCGTCGTGCGTTGGATGCGGCAGGACGACGGGGGTGGCGATGACGCGTGCGAGCGACACACAGGGCGGCCCGGTGGCGCTGAGCAAGGACGGGCTGCCCGGCTGGCTGGACCCGGTGGTGCACGCCGTGGAGACCGTCCGGCCGAGGCAGCTGAGCCGGTTCCTGCCCCCGGAGGACGGGGCGGGGCGGCAATCCGCCGTGCTGGTCCTGTTCGGTGAAGGGGCGCACGGCCCGGAGCTGCTGCTCATGGAGCGTGCGAGCTCCCTGCGCTCGCACGCCGGCCAGCCCTCGTTCCCGGGCGGCGCCCTCGACCCGGAGGACGGCGACCCGCACGGCGACGGCCCGCTGCGGGCCGCCCTGCGCGAGGCGGAGGAGGAGACCGGCCTCGACCCCTCCGGCGTCCAGCTCTTCGGTGTCCTGCCCCGGCTCTACATCCCCGTCAGCGGCTTCGTCGTCACACCCGTGCTGGGCTGGTGGCGCGAGCCGAGCCCGGTCGGCGTGGTCGACCCGAACGAGACCGCCCGGGTCTTCACCGTCCCCGTGGTGGATCTCACGGATCCCGCCAACCGCGCGACCACCGTCCACCCCAGCGGCCACCGAGGTCCGGCATTTCTGGTCGAATCAGCCCTTGTCTGGGGTTTCACGGCCGGAATCATCGACCGGCTGCTGCACTTCGCGGGCTGGGAGCGGCCCTGGGACCGCGAGAAGCAGGTCCCGCTCGACTGGCGCGCATGACAGGGTGGCCTCCGTGAACGTGCTGGACATCTTGTTGCTGGTCGCCGCCGTGTGGTTCGCGGTCGTGGGGTACCGCCAGGGGTTCGTCGTCGGCATCCTGTCGGTGATCGGCTTCCTGGGCGGTGGCCTCGTCGCGGTCTACGTGCTGCCCGTCATCTGGGACGCGTTGACGGACAACGCGGAGGTGAGCACGACCGCCGCCGTCGTCGCGGTCGTCGTCGTCATCGTCTGCGCCTCTGTCGGCCAGGCCCTCACCACCCACCTCGGCAACAAGCTGCGCCGGCACATCACCTGGTCCCCGGCCCGGGCCCTCGACGCCACCGGCGGCGCCCTCGTGAACGTCGTGGCGATGCTCCTGGTCGCCTGGCTGATCGGCTCGGCCCTCGCGGGCACCACACTGCCGACGCTCGGCAAGGAGGTCCGCAACTCCAAGGTGCTGCTGGGTGTCTCGCAGGCCCTGCCGGACCAAGCCACCACCTGGTTCGCGGACTTCTCCTCCGTCCTCGCGCAGAACGGGTTCCCGCAGGTCTTCAGCCCGTTCTCGAACGAGCCGATCACCGACGTCCAGCCGCCCGACCCGGCGCTGGCGAACAGCCCCGTGGCGAACCGCGCCCAGCGCTCCATCGTCAAGGTCATGGGCACCGCCCCGAGCTGCGGCAAAGTCCTCGAGGGCACCGGCTTCGTCTTCTCCGACCGCCGCGTGATGACCAACGCGCACGTGGTGGGCGGAGTCGATGAGCCGACCGTGCAGATAGGCGGCGAGGGCAGGAAGTACGACGCCGAGGTCGTGCTCTACGACTGGCGGCGCGACATCGCCGTCCTCGACGTGCCGGATCTCAAGGCGCCCGTGCTGCGGTTCACCGAGAAGGACGCGAACAGCGGCGACAGCGCGATCGTCGCGGGTTTCCCGGAGAACGGGGCGTACGACGTGCGGGCCGCACGCGTGCGCGGCCGCATCACCGCCAACGGCCCGGACATCTACCACCGCGGCACGGTCCGCCGCGACGTCTACTCCCTCTTCGCGACCGTCCGCCAGGGCAACTCCGGCGGCCCGCTGCTCACCCCCGACGGCAAGGTCTACGGCGTCGTCTTCGCCAAGTCGCTCGACGACGCCGAGACGGGATACGCGCTGACCGTGGACGAGATCCGGGAGGACATCACCAAGGGGCGTACCGCCACCCAGCAGGTGGGCAGCGACAGCTGCGCCCTGTAGGGAAGCTGGGCCCCGGAAGGCAGCTGTGCCCTGTGAGGCAGCTGCGCCCTGGAAGGCAGCTGTGCCTTGTATGGGCCCGGCGGCTCCAGGTGCCGTCCTGGAGCGGCAGGTGGCGGGGTGTCACTCGCGCGAGTGATGCCTCAGTCGCGAGTGTGGCGCAGACGTACGGAGACCCAGCGGGCCCGGCGGCGGAGGATACGCGGAATCCCGACCCGGGGGTCCGCGGTCGCCATCTGCGGTGCGCCGCTTCGCCGGTGGGGGTTCGCACCGCCCGCCGAGCGGCGATTGCGGGTTGCGTCACTGTAGTCGTGCGTCCAGCCCATACCCCGACGTGTGCCCCCGCCCCATGGTCGATAACCGCTCCCGGGGCGTCCAATTGGCCTATGCGCCAGGCAATTGGCCGTTCGTCAGACAAGCGTTCACCCGCCCGTGACGGGACGGGGCCGGCCGGTCACCGGTCGGGTTCGGGATCCCGCAGCCAGTTGATGAGTTCCGAGGAGAACGCGACCGGGTCTTCCTCGTGCGGGAAGTGGCCGAGTCCGTCGAACAGGCGCCAGCGGTAGGGGGCTTCGACGTACTCGCCGGAGCCGGCCGCGCTGCGCGTGCGCATCACGGGGTCGAGCGAGCCGTGCAGATGCAGGGTCGGCACGCGCACCGGCCGCTTCATCCGCCGGTTGAACTGGATGCCGTCCGGGCGGGCCAGGGAGCGCACCATCCAGCGGTACGGTTCGACCGCGCAGTGCGCCGCGGAGGGGATGCACATGGCGCGTCGGTAGTTCTCCAGCGCCTCGTCCTCGGGCGGGCGCGGCCCGGACCACTCCTGGATCAGCTCCGCGACGAGGGCCCCGTCGTCGGCGGTGAGCTGCCGCTCCGGGATCCAGGGCCGCTGGAACCCCCAGATGTGTGAACCGGCGCGGCTCTGCTTGACGTCCCGCAGCATGGCCGAGCGCCAGCGCCGCGGGTGCGGCATGGACGAGACCGCCAGCCGCCGCACCAGCTTGGGGCGCATCGCGGCGGCCGTCCACGCGAGGTATCCGCCGAGGTCGTGGCCGACCAGCGCGGCGTCGGGCTCGCCGAGGGAGCGGATGACGCCGGTGACGTCGAGCGCGAGGTTGGCGGGGTCGTAGCCGCGCGGTGTGCGGTCGCTGCCGCCGACGCCCCGCAGGTCCATGGCGACGGCCCGGAAGCCGGCGTCGGCGAGCGCCACCAGCTGGTGCCGCCAGGTCCACCAGAACTGCGGGAAGCCGTGCAGCAGCAGGACCAGCGGTCCGTCCCCCAGCTCGGCGATGTGGAAACGGGCGCCGTTGGCGGCGACGTCGCGGTGGCTCCAGGGGCCGTCCAGGAGTACGGCCGAGGCCGGTTGTGCCGGGGTAGGGGCGGGGTCCGTCATGACGACGAGCGTGCCACAGCCTCGATGGCCTCGGGGACCCGGTCCTGCGGGAGCTCCGGCCGCGGGTGCGGCTTGGCCTTCTGCAGCACGACCGCGGTCTCCTTCATCGACGCGGCGACCTTCTGCGGGCCCTTGCTCTTCTTGGCCTTCTTCGCGAAGGTCACGCCGATCAGCGCGAGCACCCCGGCGACCAGCACGTTCGCAGCGAACGACAGCAGGAAGCAGACCGCGAGGTTCCAGTCGCTCCAGGTGCGGATGCCGTAGGCCAGCGCGAAGTTCAGCATCGGCAGGGAGAAGATCAGCACCGCGCCGGCCGCCGAGAAGGCGCCGCCGCTGGTCGCGCCGCGCTTCACGTCCTGCTTGAGCTGCGCCTTCGCCAGCGCGATCTCGTCGTGCACCAGCGCCGACATTTCCGCCGTCGCCGAGGCGAACAGCTGGCCGATGCTGCGTTCGGCGCCGACCGGGCTGCCGTCGGGTGCGCTCATCGCGGTGTCTCCCTCTCCGTCTTTTGTACCGTCTCGTCAGATCATGCCGGACCGTCGTGGTCCTCGCCTGCCCCGCCCGGTACTTCGGCAAGCTCGTGGCGCGCCGCTGCCTTCTCCTGGGCGATCCGGCGGTGCTCCGCGGCTTTGGCCTCGTAGCGGTCGGCCAGGCGCAGGTGGTAGGCCGGGTCGTCCTCCTCGTAGACGTCCGGGATGCCGTCGGCGTCCTCGTCGCGCTCCTCTTCCTCGCACAGACGGCGGTACTTGGCGTTCCGGATCTTCAGCAGGACGGTCGCGAGTGTCGCGGCGATGAGCGAGCCCAGCAGGACGGCGGCCTTGACCTCGTTCGTCATCGTCGCGTCGCCGGCGAAGGCGAGTTCGCCGATGAGCAGCGAAACCGTGAAACCGATGCCGGCGAGGCTCGCCACCGAGAACACGTCCGCCCAGGCGAGGTCGTCGCTGAGCGAGGCGCGGGTGAAACGGGCCGTCAGCCACGTGCCGCCGAAGATGCCGAGCGCTTTGCCGACGACGAGCCCGAGGACGACGCCGAGCGTCTCGGGCATGGTGAACACGTCGGCGAGCGCCCCGCCGGACACCGCGACGCCCGCGCTGAACAGCGCGAACAGCGGGACGGCCAGCCCCGCCGACAGAGGCCGCACGAGATGCTCGATGCGCTCGCCGGGGGAGTGGTCCTCGCCCTCGTGACGGTGGCAGCGCAGCATCAGGCCCATGGCGACACCGGCGACGGTGGCGTGGATGCCGCTGTTGTACATCAGCGCCCAGACGACGAGGGCGAGCGGCACGTACACGTACCAGCCGCGCACGCCGCCCCGCAGCAGCAGCCAGAAGAGCACCAGACCGGCGACGGCGCCGCCGAGCGCGGCGAAGTTCAGGTCGGCGGTGAAGAACACCGCGATGATCAGGATCGCGAAGAGGTCGTCGACGACGGCGAGCGTGAGCAGGAAGGCCCGCAGCGCGCTCGGCAGGGAGGTGCCGATGACGGCGAGCACGGCGAGCGCGAAGGCGATGTCGGTGGCGGTCGGTACGGCCCAGCCGTCCAGGGAGCCGCTGCCGGCCGCGGCGGTGACGGTGTAGACGAGTGCCGGTACGGCCATGCCGCAGAGGGCGGCGACGACCGGGAGCGCGGCGGCCTTGGGATCACGCAGGTCGCCCGCGACGAGTTCCCGCTTGAGCTCGATCCCGGCGACGAAGAAGAAGATCGCCAGCAGTCCGTCGGCGGCCCAGTGCGCGACGGACAGGTCAAGGCCGAGGGCGGCGGGGCCCAGGTGGAAGTGGGAGACGCTCTCGTAGCTGTCGTGCAGCGCGGGGATGTTCGCCCAGAGCAGCGCGGTGACCGCGGCAGCGAGCAGCAGCACCCCGCCGACGGTCTCGGTGCGCAGCGCGTCCGCCACGTAGGTCCGCTCGGGCAGCGACAGCCGGCCGAGGACCTTGCGGGCGGTGGTGGAGCGGGGCGCGATCACGAGGGGAACCTCCGGTCGGTGGGCAGGACGGAACACGTGCCGACCAGACTTCCCGGCGCACCATGGAGCACTTGTGTTGCTTAGTTTAGGTAAACGTACGGCTGTGCGCATCCGGCCCCTCGCCGCGCGACGCAGTGGCGGAGGGTACCCAATGATCGGGTGCCCTCCGCCGACTTCGTCATGCCGGTGCCGCGATCAGTCCTCGCTGGGCGCGGCGGGGAGCTTGGTCTGGATGAGGTCCATGACCGTGGAGTCGGTCAGCGTGGTGACGTCACCCAGCTGACGGTTCTCGGCGACGTCCCGCAGCAGCCGCCGCATGATCTTGCCGGAGCGGGTCTTGGGCAGCTCGGCCACGGGCAGGACCCGCTGGGGCTTGGCGATCGGGCCGAGGGCGCTGCCGACGTGGTTGCGCAGTTCGGCGACCAGGTCCTCGGTCTCCGAGGCCGTCCCGCGCAGGATCACGAACGCGACGATCGCCTGCCCGGTCGTCTCGTCCGCCGCACCGACCACGGCCGCCTCGGCGACCGAGGGGTGGGAGACGAGCGCGGACTCCACCTCGGTGGTGGAGATGTTGTGGCCCGAGACGAGCATGACGTCGTCGACCCGGCCGAGCAGCCAGATGTCGCCGTCGTCGTCCTTCTTGGCGCCGTCACCGGCGAAGTACTTGCCCTCGAAGCGTGACCAGTACGTGTCGATGAAGCGCTGGTCGTCGCCCCAGATGGTGCGCAGCATCGACGGCCACGGCTCGGTCAGCACCAGGTAACCGCCACCGCCGTTCGGCACCTCGTTCGCCTCGTCGTCGACGACCGTCGCGGAGATGCCGGGCAGCGGCGTCTGCGCGGAGCCGGGCTTGGTGGCGGTCACGCCCGGCAGCGGGGTGATCATCATCGAGCCGGTCTCGGTCTGCCACCAGGTGTCGACGACCGGGGTGCGGTCGCCGCCGATGTTCTTGCGGTACCAGACCCACGCCTCGGGGTTGATCGGCTCGCCCACCGAGCCCAGCACCCGCAGGCTGGACAGGTCGAACTTGGCGGGGATGTCGTCGCCCCACTTCATGAACGTACGGATCGCGGTCGGCGCGGTGTAGAGGATCGTCACGCCGTACTTCTGCACGATCTCCCAGAAGCGGCCCTGGTGCGGGGTGTCGGGCGTGCCCTCGTACATGACCTGCGTCGCGCCGTTGGCCAGCGGCCCGTAGACGATGTACGAGTGGCCGGTGACCCAGCCGACGTCGGCGGTGCACCAGTAGACGTCGGTCTCCGGCTTGAGGTCGAAGACGGCGTGGTGGGTGTAGGCGGTCTGCGTGAGGTAGCCCCCCGAGGTGTGCAGGATGCCCTTCGGCTTACCCGTGGTGCCCGAGGTGTAGAGGATGAACAGCGGGTGCTCCGCGCCGAACGCCTGCGGGGTGTGCTCCGCGCTCTGGCGCCCCACCAGGTCGTGCCACCACACGTCGCGGCCCTCGGTGAAGGCGACCTCCTGGCCCGTGCGGCGCACGACCAGGACGTGTTCGACGATGCCGGCCTTCTCGACGGCCTCGTCCACAGCCGGCTTGAGCGCGGACGGCTTGCCGCGCCGGTAGCCGCCGTCGGAGGTGATGACCACGCGCGCGTCGGCGTCCTGGATGCGGGTGGCGAGCGCGTCCGAGGAGAAGCCGCCGAAGACGACCGAGTGGGCGGCGCCGATCCGGGCGCAGGCCAGCATCGCGATCGCCGTCTCGGGGATCATCGGCATGTAGACGGCGACCCGGTCGCCCGCCTGGACGCCCAGCTCCAGCAGGGCGTTGGCGGCCTTGGAGACCTCGTCCTTGAGCTCGGCGTAGGTGATCGCGCGGCTGTCGCCCGGCTCGCCCTCGAAGTGGATGGCGACCCGGTCGCCGAGCCCGGCCTCCACGTGGCGGTCGACGCAGTTGTAGGCGACGTTGAGCTCGCCGTCCTTGAACCACTTGGCGAACGGCGGGTTCGACCAGTCGAGCGTCTCGGTGGGCTCCTTGGCCCAGGTCAGCCGACGGGCCTGCTCGGCCCAGAAGCCGAGCCTGTCAGCCTTGGCCTGTTCATACGCCTCCGCGGTGACGTTGGCGTTCGCGGCCAGGTCGGCGGGGGGCGCGAAGCGTCGCTCCTCCTTCAAGAGGTTGGCCAGGCTTTCATTGCTCACGGCATCTGCCTTTCCCAGGGTGTCCGTTGTGTCCCAGGCCACAGCTCATCAGACCCGGGGGTGCGATGACAAGAGCCGACCGCCGACTGGTTTAGACCTGTTGGGCGGTGCTGTCGGGACCGGGGTCATCCGTACCCACGGACGCCGACCAGGGAAAGTTCAGTGCGTGTGCTGCCGGTCGCCCTGCTCGCGGTCCGGCGGGCCGCAGGGTGTGCCCCGCTGTCGGTCGGGGGCACACCCTCCTCAGGCGCGGGGCGAGACGCACCGCACCGGGCGCCGGCTCACACCGACAGATCCGACTCCCGCACACGGTCGAAGACGCCACCGGTCTCCGTCTCGGTGAGCAGATACGCCTCGGCCTCGCCCACATGGAAGTACATCCCGTGCAGTTCCAGCCCGCCCTCGCCGATGGCCCGGGCCACCGAGTCATGTCCGCGCAGGTGCTCCAGCTGCTGGACCACGTTCGTCAGGCAGAGCTGCTCGACCGCGTCCTCGGGGGTCCGTCCGGCCAGCCTGCCCCAGGACCGACTGTCGTCGGCCATGCGCTCCAGGCTCGGCAGCCCGTGCCGCAGCCACCGCTTCAGCGGTGTCCGAGCGCCGCCGGGCTCGGAGTTGAGCAGGGCCTGCATGGCGCCGCATCCCGAGTGTCCGCACACCGTGATGGACCGCACCTCGAGCACGTCCACGGCGTACTCGATCGCCGCCGCCACCGAGTCGTCGCCGCTCTCCTCGCCCGGGCGCGGGACGAGGTTGCCCACGTTGCGCACGACGAACAGGTCGCCCGGACCACTGGAGGTGATCATCGAGGTGACCAGCCGGGAGTCGGCGCAGGTCAGGAAGAGCTGTGACGGCCGCTGCCCCTCCCTCGCCAGCCGGGCCAGCTCGCTGCGCACCAGGGGCGCGGTGTTGCGCTGGAACGCGCTGATGCCACGCGCCAGTTCGTGCCCGCTGGCTCCGCCGGTGCCCGTCGTGTCCGGCTCGGACCGGTCCGAGCCGTCCGGGTTCTTCTCGGCAGGAGGTACGGACTGGGGGCCGTCGCACTGATGGTTGCGCCAGGGTGTCCAGGGCCGGCAGCGGCAGTCACCGGAGGCCTGGGGCTCGGAGATGCGGGTGCCGGGGTGCCGGCCGGTGATCTCCACGGTGCCGCCCTGCGCGGTGTGCGTCTTCTGCCAGTCCTGCAACGTCTCGTACGCCGCGTGGTCCATGAACGACCCGTCCAGCTCGACGACGGTGCCGGCACCGTGGGGCACGCGATGCAGGGCCCGGCTGAGCCGAGGCACCGCGAGGAACGTCAACTGTCCTCTGACGTGGACGTGATGGACTCCTTCCCTCTCGGCGTGCGTGATGCGGGTGCGGGTGAGGCGGTGCAGGGCGACGCCGACAGCCATGGCGATGCCGAGGGCCACGCCCTCCAGGACGCCGAGGGAGACCACGCCGAGGGTGGTGACGGCGTAGACCCAGACTTCCCGGTGGCGGGTCACTGTGCGGATGTGGTTCAGGGACACCATCTGGATGCCGACGGCCATCACCAGGGCGGCGAGCGAGGCGAGCGGGATGAGCTCCAGGATCGGGACCATCAGCAACGTGGCGATCACTACGAGAACGCCGTGCAGCATCGTGGAGTTCCGGCTGACCGCGCCCGCGTGCACATTCGCCGAACTCCGCACCGCGACACCGGCGATGGGCAGTCCGCCGAGCGAGCCGGAGACGATGTTGGCTGCGCCCTGACCGAGCAGTTCGCGGTCGAGGTTCGAGCGCCCGACACGGGGCGACAAGCCGGGGCGGCCGGCCACGAGCTTGTCCACGGCGACCGCGCCGAGCAGCGACTGCACGCTGCACACCAGCGTGGTGGTGAGCACGGCGGCGACCAGGCCGAGCACGGGGCCCTCGGGCAGCCCGGCCAGGGCGTGGTTGCTCCAGGACGGCAGGTCGACCTTGGGCAGACGGAGCCCGGCGAGGGCGGCGGCCGCGGTGGCTCCGGCGACGGCGACGAGCGCGGCCGGGACCTTGCGCAGCAGGCGTCCGGCCCGGCCGGGCAGTCTCGGCCAGAGCAGCAGCAGCGCCAGGGTCAGCACGCTCACCGACACGGCCGCGGGGCCCATGTGCGCCAACTGGGCGGGCAGCGCGCGGAGGTTGTCCGGGACCGAGCTCTGCGGTGTGCCGCCGAGCACGATGTGCAGCTGGGCGACGGCGATGGTGACGCCGATTCCGGCGAGCATGCCGTGCACGATGGCGGGGCTGACGGCGAGGGCGCCGCGGGCCACGCGCAGGCAGCCGAGGCCCAGTTGGGCGAGGCCGGCCAGGACGGTGATGGCGCAGGTCGTCCGCCAGCCGTAACGCTGGATGAGGTCGGCGGTGACGACGGTGAGCCCGGCGGCCGGGCCGCTCACCTGGAGCGGGGAGCCGCCGAGCCGCCCGGCGACCAGCCCGCCCACGGCGGCGGCGACGAGCCCGGCCTGGAGAGGGGCGCCGGTGGCGAGGGCGATGCCCAGGGACAGGGGCAGGGCGATCAGGAAGACCGCGATCGAGGCCGACACGTCGGCACCCGCGATCCTGAATCGGCGGGGTCCGGTCGGCGGCGGACTGTGGGGCGGATGTTCGGTGCGGTTCGCATCGGCGGTGCGTGTGGGGACGCAGGCTGACATGGTTTCCCGTCTCCTCCGGGGCTGCTGCGCGGTCGCGTAACTGTGGGGTCCCGCTCGGGGCGGGGTTCGGTCGCGGCGGTCACGGCGTAAATCGGCGGGATGAATCAACGCTCGGTAAACGGATCGTAATGCAGAGTAAAGGACGAGCATAGACATTGCGGGCAAATGGGTGAATAGATCACCCCGAAGAGTGAAGTGGCCATTTGATCGGCTTGTCGTACTAATTCCTTCTCGAACTCGTGCGAATTTGGCGGCGCTGTCCGCACCCGAGAGAAGGAAGAAGGTGGGCGGAACATGGCCGCCACCCACAGGATCGCCGCGAGTTCCGTGATCGCTGCGGTCTGCGCCGCATCGCTCGCCGGTTGCGCGACCGGCACCCCCCGGCAGGAGGCACCCGACCCGCAGAAGCCGGCACCGGCGCAGGCGCCGAAGAGCGCCGTCCGGCTGATCGGAGACGGCTCCACCGCCTACACCGGCGCCCAGCCGCACCTGCCCAGGCCGGAGCGCCTGCGGCCCGGTCAGAAGCCCCCGCAGTTCGTCGTCTTCTCCTGGGACGGCGCGGGCGAGGACAGCCAGAAGCTGTTCTCCCACTTCCGCAAGGTCGCCAAGCGGAACAACGCGACCATGACGTACTTCCTGAGCGGCGTGTACATGCTGCCGGACGACAAGCGCGACCGGTACCGGCCGCCGCAGCACTCCCCGGGCCGCTCCGACATCGGCTTCAACGACCGTCGCGGCATCGCCGCCACCGCCGAGCAGCTGCGCCTGGCGTGGCTGGAGGGCAACGAGATCGGCACCCACTTCAACGGCCACTTCTGCGGCAGCGGCGGGGGCGTGGGCGAGTGGTCCGTCCAGGACTGGAAGGACGAGATCTCCCAGGCCAAGCAGTTCGTGAAGACCTGGAAGACCAACACCGGCCTGACGGGCGCGGCCCCCCTGCCCTTCGACTACGACAAGGAGCTCATCGGGGCCCGCACGCCCTGCCTGGAGGGCCAGCGCAACTTCATGAGGGCGGCCCGCGACCTGGGCTTCCGCTATGACACCAGCGGCGTGAACGACCAGGTCTGGCCGAAGAAGAAGCAGGGGCTGTGGGACGTGTCCATGCAGCTCGTGCCGTTCCCCGGCCACTCCTTCGAGCAGCTCACCATGGACTACAACTTCATGGTCAACCAGTCGGGCACCAAGACCCAGGGCAACCCCGCCATGCACGACTTCTGGGGCGACCAGATGCGTGACGGCCTGCTCAAGGGCTTCTCACGTGCGTACAACGGCAACCGCGCGCCCCTGATCATCGGCAACCACTTCGAGTCCTGGAACGGCGGCACCTACATGCGGGCCGTCGAGGAGGTCATCGAGACGGTGTGCACCAAGGAAGAGGTGCGCTGCGTCTCGTTCCGGCAGCTCGTGGACTGGCTGGACGCCCAGGACCCGAAGACGCTGGAGAAGCTGCGCACCCTCCAGGTCGGCCAGGCGCCCAAGGCGGGCTGGGCGTCCTTCCTGTCCGACCGGCCCGCCCCGGCACCCAAGGGCGTGCCCGGTGCCCCGGCGGCCAAGGCCGGCCCGGGCGCTCCGCCGGCCAAGGGGTAGTCCTTCGTGCGGACGTGAGCGTGCGCGGGTGATGCCCGCCCTTCACGCGCGCGTGAAGGGCGGGCACGTGAAGAAGGCCACTCCGCCGCGGAGCGGGGCCCCGGGGTGCGTAGGGTCGTACTCATGAGTACAGCAGGCGCGAGCGCCGATCCCCTCGCGGCCCTGGGGGCGCTGCCCGGAGTGGCCGATTCCGTGGAGTCCGTCCGCAAGGCCGTCGACCGGGTCTACGGGCACCGGGTCATGCGGCGGCGCAGCAACGCGATCACCTCCGAGGCCGCTCTGCGCGGCGCCCGCGGCTCGGCCGCGCTGTCCGGCGCGGACTGGGCCCTGGAGGAGGTGCGCCGGCGTTCGGACTTCAGCGGCGACGACGAGGCCCGCACCGTGGGTGCCGCCCTGCGGCTCACCGCGGAGGCGGGCCAGCTGCTGTCGATCTGGCGGCAGTCGCCCCTGCGGGTGCTGGCCCGGCTGCACTTGGTGGCGGCCGCGGACAAGGCCGACCAGGTGGGACGGCCGCGCAAGGAGGGCGAGCCGGTCGACGAGCCGCTCGTCGGGCTGCCGCTGCCGAGTGCCACGGAGGCGCACGGCAGGCTGGACGGACTGGCCGGGCTGATCATCGCGGGCGGCTCCGCACCGGCCCTGGTGACGGCCGCCGTCGTGCACGGCGAACTCCTCGCGCTGCGCCCCTTCACGTCCCACAACGGCCTCATCGCACGCACGGCGGAGCGCATCGTCCTCATCGGCAGCGGCCTGGACCCGAAGTCGGTCTGCGCGGCCGAGGTCGGCCACGCGGAGCTGGGGCGTGAGGCCTACCTGGAGGCCCTCGGCGGGTATGTCTCCGGTACCCCAGAAGGCGTGGCCGCCTGGATCGCCCACTGCGGCAGGGCCGTCGAGCTGGGTGCTCGCGAGTCGATGGCGGTGTGCGAGGCGCTGCAGCGCGGGGCGGCGTGACCGTGGGTGGCGGTGTGACCGTGCGGGGCGGTGTGACCGTGCGGGCGTGACATCGCGGTGCGTCGTGGCATGGAGCGGCAGGAAACGCGACCGGAAAAATGATGCGGCGGTACGAGTTCTCGTACCGCCGCTGGCATGAGCATCGGGTTACCAAGCGTCCTCGATATATGCCCATCAGGTCGGGAACTTTGCCCGTCACCTGGTGTGGCTGGCCCGTATTCGACGGGTCGACGTCGCGTGGGTGCCCGGTGTTCATGCTCGGTCCGTGGGGCCAAATGCGTTAAAAGGTGATCCTCTCGGATGTCCTTGGTCTCGCGGGCCGTTGAGTCCTTTGTACTCCTGCCCCGGAGCAAGCGGAAGTCCAGGCTGCACTTCTTTACTTTTGGGTTCAAATAGGACTGCCCATCGCCCCCGGTCAAGCGACCGTGGCCCGGCGCCTGTTCGCGTACCAGACGAGTCCCGCGGTGGCCGCCGCGGCACCTATCGCAGCGACCGCCACGAGCGCAGGGCGCGGCGGGACGGAGAACGCGGGAATGCGCTGCTTCAGACGGACCGGGCGGTGGAAGTCCAGGATCGGCCACCCGCGCGCGAGGGCCTCGCGGCGCAGCGCCCGGTCCGGGTTCACGGCATGCGGATGGCCGACGGACTCCAGCATCGGCACATCGGTCGCCGAGTCGCTGTAGGCGTAGCAGCGGCTGAGGTCGTACCCCTCGGACTCGGCCAGCTCCCTGACGGCCTCGGCCTTGGTCGGGCCGTACGCGTAGTACTCCACTTCGCCCGTGAAGCAGCCGTCGTCGCCCACGACCATACGGGTGGCGACCACGCGGTCCGCGCCCAGCAGTTCGCCGATCGGCTCGACCACCTCGGCTCCGGACGTGGACACGATCACGACGTCGCGGCCGGCGGTGTGGTGCTCCTCGATGAGGGAGGCGGCCTCGTCGTAGATGATCGGGTCGATCAGGTCGTGCAGCGTCTCGGCGACGATCTCCTTGACCTGCTGCACGTTCCAGCCCCGGCACAGAGCGGACAGATAGGCGCGCATGCGCTCCATCTGGTCGTGGTCGGCGCCGCCGGCCAGGAAGACGAACTGGGCATATGCGGTGCGCAAGACGGCCCTGCGGTTGATCAGACCGCCTTGGTAGAACGACTTGCTGAACGTGAGCGTGCTCGACTTCGCAATGACCGTCTTGTCCAGGTCAAAGAAGGCGGCTGTGCGGGGCATCGAGTGGTTTTCCACGTCCCAGAGCATAGGGGCAGCCCATTCGGCGTAAGGTGGGGCGTGTGGGTTTGCCTGAGAAGGCTCTCGGGTACACCATGGAAGTCACGGATCGTTCGCGACCGTGCTAACCCGGCCCGACTCCTCCCCCCCCCCCCGAGTCGGCCGTGGGGACGACCCCCGCTCTCCCCCCCGGCGGGGGTCGTCGCATGTCCGGGTGGGTTTTCAACTTCTTCGCGCGGCCTGAAAGTCGCTTCGATTCTGCTGCGATGGTGTTTTGTCATGCCCCTGGCTGGTCACGGTAGGTAGTCGTCGGGCTGCTCTGCGGGGCTCGCACAGAGGGGCTGAGCGGCTCACCGCTACGGGTGACGGCGATATTCACAACCCCCGGGACGTCCACAGTTATCCACCAAGATCCACACGATTTCCGGGATCGCTGCACCGTGATTCCAGCGCGTCCCGCTCGCGGCGAGTTCATGGCCGGTTTCGAGTACGCGGGGGCGTTTGGCCGGTTTCTGTCGGCCGTTCACAGGGAGGCCGCTTGTCGGTTCTTCCCACGTTTGGGAATCGCGGGGCCGCAGGGGCCGCGCGAGTCATGCAGCGAAGGGGGATGGAAAGCGTGGCCGGAACCGTCACACACGATCCGCCGCCCGCCGCCGGAGGGCGGCAGGGCGGACCGCTGATCGTCACCGAGGACGGCGAACTCCTCGACGACCTGCTGCGCCTGTGCGCGGCGGCGGGCGCCACACCCGAGGTGCACCACGGGGTGCCGGAGCGCAGAGGCAGCTGGGAGGCGGCGCCGCTCGTCCTGGTCGGCGACGACGCCGCGCGGCGGGTGCGCGGGGCCGTCCGCAGAAGGGGCGTCGTGCTCGTCGGCCGGGACCAGGACGACTCCGGGATCTGGCGGCGTGCCGTCGAGATCGGCGCCGAGCACGTCCTGATGCTGCCCGACGGAGAGCAGTGGCTGGTCGACCGGATCGCCGACGTGGCCGAGGGCGTCGGCCGGCCCGCCCTCACGGTGGGCGTCATCGGTGGCCGGGGCGGGGCCGGAGCATCCACGCTCGCGTGCGCCCTCGCCGTCACCTCCGCGCGGGAAGGACTGCGCACACTCCTCGTGGACGCCGATCCGCTGGGCGGGGGACTCGACGTCCTCCTCGGGGGTGAGACGGCCGAAGGGCTGCGCTGGCCCGCCTTCGCCTCCTCGCGCGGACGGGTCGGCGGGGGAGCCCTGGAGGAGTCGCTGCCCGAGCTGCACTCGCTGCGGGTGCTCAGCTGGGATCGCGGCGATCGGATCGCGGTGCCGCCGCAGGCGGTGCGCGCGGTGCTCGCGGCGGCCCGCCGCCGCGGCGGCACGGTCGTGGTCGACCTGCCGCGCCGGATCGACGACGGTGTCGCCGAGGTGCTCACCCAGCTGGACGTGGGCGTGCTGGTGGTGCCCGCCGAGCTGCGGGCCGTCGCGGCCGCGGGGCGGGTGGCCTCCGCGGTCGGCATGGTCCTGCGGGATCTGCGGGTGGCGGTCCGCGGCCCCTACCCGCCGGGGCTCGACGACCGTGAGGTCGCGCGGCTGCTCGGACTGCCCCTGGTCGGCGAAGTGCCCGACGAGCCGGGGCTGTCGCGCCCGGACCAGGGCACGGCGCCACCGGGTGCCGCACCGCGCGGACCGCTCGCCCGGTTCTGCAAGGGGTTCTGGGAGCGGGCACTCGTCGAGGCGGGTGCGGCATGAGCACCTTGGCCGGACTCGAAGGTGCGGCGCTGCTCGACGGGGTGCGGCGGTGGCTGGCGGAGAGCGGGGCTGAGCCGACCCCCGCGCGCGTGGCGCAGGCCTTGCGAGACCAGGGGCGAGTCCTCGGGGACGCCGAAGTCCTGGGTGCTGCCACACAGTTGCGGTCTGAACTGGTCGGCAGCGGACCACTGGAGCCGCTCCTCGCCGATCCGTCGGTGACGGACGTGCTGGTGTCGGCCCCCGACCGGGTCTGGGTGGACCGGGGCGGCGGACTGGAGCTGACGTCGGTGCGGTTCGCGGACGCGGCGGCCGTACGGCGGCTCGCCCAGCGCCTCGCCGCGGTGGCCGGACGACGGCTGGACGACGCCCGCCCCTGGGCCGACGCCCGGCTGCCCGACGGGACCCGGCTGCACGCCGTGCTGCCGCCGGTGGCGGTGGGCTGCGCCTGCCTGTCGCTGCGGGTGGTACGGCCGCGAGCCTTCACCCTCGGCGAGCTGGTCACGGCGGGCACGGTGCCGCCGGGCGGGGACCGCATGCTGCGCGCCCTGCTCGACGCGCGGCTGTCCTTCCTGGTCAGCGGCGGTACCGGCACCGGAAAGACGACGCTGTTGAGTGCCCTGCTCGGGCTGGTGGGACCGGACGAGCGGATCGTCCTCGCCGAGGACTCGGCGGAGCTGCGGCCCGACCATCCCCACGTCGTGCGGCTGGAGACCAGACCCGCCAACCAGGAGGGCGCGGGCCTCGTCACCCTCGAGGACCTGGTGCGCCAGGCGCTGCGGATGCGGCCCGACCGGCTGGTCGTGGGCGAGGTCCGCGGGCCCGAAGTGGTGCATCTGCTGGCCGCGTTGAACACGGGTCATGAAGGCGGCTGCGGGACCGTGCATGCCAACGCCGCCGCAGATGTACCGGCCCGGCTGGAAGCGCTCGGCACAGCCGCCGGGCTCGACCGGGCCGCACTGCACAGCCAGTTGGCCGCCGCCCTCTCCGTGGTGCTGCATCTGGTGCGCGACCGGAACGGCCGACGGCGGATCGCGGAGGTGCACGTGCTGGAGCGGGACCCGTCGGGGCTCGTGCGCACGGTGCCGGCGCTGCGGTGGGGGGCGGAGGCGTTCGTGCGCGAGCGGGGGTGGGAGCGGCTGCGCGGGTTGCCCCGGGGCGAGGCGAACGGGCCGGCGGAGGCCGCTGTGGAGCTG
>NZ_JAIGQA010000102.1:0-29244 GCF_019733245.1 Streptomyces sp. WAC04114 | reverse complement strand
ATCGGGCACACTCCGCAGCCGCGCCTGCTGGCCGCGTGGCCGCAAGAGCTTCCCCTGCCGCCCGCGGCGCTCGGCGCGGGACTGCTCGGCGCGCTGGCCTTCGGCGACGAGTTCCGCCACCCAGCCCTCTCCGTCCTCTCCGCTACGAGATCCGCCGTGCCACCGGGATCGGCACGGGATTCCTCATCGGGGCCGTCACGCTCGCCGTGTCCGCCGTGATCGCCGTCGTGCTCGCGCGCATCGGGCACACTCCGCAGCCGCGCCTGCTGGCCGCGTGGCCGCAAGAGCTTCCCCTGCCGCCCGCGGCGCTCGGCGCGGGACTGCTCGGCGCGCTGGCCTTCGGCGACGAGTTCCGCCACCCCGCCCTGGCTGCGGACCGCGGCACCGTGCCCCGCCGGCTGGGGCTGCTGACCGCCAAACTGCTCGTCTCCTCGGCCACCGCGCTGGTGCTGGCCGTCCTCACTGTCGGCTGCGATGCCGAAGTGCTCTATCTCATCTATGGACGGGAGCTCGCCCAGGTTCCCGTCGACTGGCTCCCCATGGGTGCCAGTTGGCTCGGGCTCGTGGTCGGCTGTGCCTGGGCCGGTGTCTTGGCCGCAGGCGTCTTCCGGTCCACCTCGGCCGGACTGGCCGCCGTCGGCGCCGTTCCCCTTCTCGTCGTGCCTGTCGTGCACCAGCTCGTGAACGGACCATCCGTGCGAACGGCGGCCGGACTCCCCATGAGGCTGCGGGAGGCCCTTCTACCGCGGTGGCCCTTCGGGGGTGAGCGCTACTTGGAGGCCGCGCTCAACGTGGTCTCCCAACCCGTGGGCGGCGCAATGACGTTGTCGCTGACCGCGCTGCTCTGCGCGTATCTGCTGACCACCCTGCGCAGCAGGTTCCGGTGACGACTGTCCGTAACCCTTAGTCCGGCCATGCGCACAACTCCCCGCAGAACGCCCATTTCTTTCCGATAAGGCGTCAATTGCGACGGGGTGAGCGATCACCCTTTCGTGTGCTTTTCACCAAAGACCTCAAGGGAGTTGGAGACGGCGCCGACAAAGGATGCGTGAGTACCCTTGCGCACACCATGATGACCGCCGCCCGCTCCGCTGACTCCGGCCTCGCGAGCCCGGGCGAACTCGACCGCTACCCGTACGCCGAGGCGCCCGCCGTCGACCGTGTCGGGATCCCTGCCTGGGACGGCGGGGACCCCGAGCTGGGCCGCGTGGGCCGCCGCGCCGCGGGCAGCCGCGGGCGCGGGCTGCACGGCCAACTCGTCCAACAGCTGGGTCAGATGATCGTGTCCGGCGATCTGGGCGCCGACCGCCCCCTGGTGCCCGAGGAGATCGGCCAGCGCTTCGAGGTCTCCCGCACCGTCGTCCGCGAGTCGCTCCGCGTCCTGGAGGCCAAGGGTCTGGTGAGCGCCCGTCCGAACGTCGGCACGCGCGTGCGCCCAGTCAGTGACTGGAATCTCCTCGACCCGGACATCATCGAGTGGCGGGCCTTCGGGCCGCAGCGCGACGACCAGCGCCGTGAGCTGAGCGAGCTGCGGTGGACGATCGAGCCGCTGGCTGCCCGCCTCGCCGCAGGGCACGGGCGCGAGGACGTCCAGCAGCGCCTTGCCGACATGGTCGAGATCATGGGGCACGCCATGGCGCAGGGTGACGCGCTCACCTTCTCCCGCGCCGACTCCGAGTTCCACTCGCTGCTCATCCAGGTCGCGGGCAACCGCATGCTGGAGCACCTCTCCGGGATCGTGTCCGCGGCCCTCCAGGTCTCCGGCGGCCCGGTCACGGGCTGTGACCGGCCGAACGAGACGTCCCTGGCGCACCACGGCCGCATCTGCGACGCCCTCGCCGCCGGCGACGGAACGGCGGCCGAGGTGGCCATGCGGCAACTCCTCACGGTCCACCCCGAGGTGGAACGGGTCGTGCCCGCCCCGCGCGAGCACTGACCGCGTTCCGCGGGCGGCGCGGCCGGGTGTGCCACCCCCCTCCTGTGGCAGTGCCTGATCGGTGATCCGCCTCCCGTCGGACCCCGTGGGATCCTTGGATCCTGCGGGGTCCGACGGCGCGAAAGGGCCGGGATCCGGCAGGGCGGTCGAGGCGACACCGTATATGACCACATCTGTCAGCGTCTGACCGTTTTTGGTCGCTTACGGGGTGTGACTCGGGCCACGCGGATTGGGCGTAACGCTCGTGGGAAGAACGCGATGACCTAAGAGGTGACAGCCGCGGAGGGAATACGGACGTCGTTCACGGCGCTGTGCATCTTCCCGGCCCCCGCCCGCGCCGTCGGCCCATCCCCAAGCCGGCGGTCGGCTCCTGTCCACTGTGGACGGGGCCGGAAGCCGTTTTCCAACGTTCCGAGAGGTTGTTCGTGTCGGCCAGCACATCCCGTACGCTCCCGCCGGAGATCGCCGAGTCCGTCTCTGTCATGGCGCTCATTGAGCGGGGAAAGGCTGAGGGGCAGATCGCCGGCGATGACGTGCGTCGGGCCTTCGAAGCTGACCAGATTCCGGCCACTCAGTGGAAGAACGTACTGCGCAGCCTCAACCAGATCCTCGAGGAAGAGGGTGTGACGCTGATGGTCAGTGCCGCAGAGCCCAAGCGCACCCGAAAGAGCGTCGCAGCGAAGAGTCCCGCCAAGCGCACCGCCACCAAGACGGTCGCGGCCAAGGCGGTGACCACCCGGAAGGCCACTGCCACCGCCACCCCGGCGGAGCCCGCCGCCGAGCCCGCCGCCGAGGAGGAGGCACCCGCCAAGAAGGCGGCTGCCAAGAAGACGACCGCCAAGAAGGCGGCAGCGAAGAAGACCGTCGCCAAGAAGACGGCGGCCAAGAAGACCGGCGCCAAGAAGGACGACGCCGAGATCCTCGAGGAGGAGGTGCTCGAGGAGGCAGCTCCCGGCAAGGCCGGTGAGGAGCCCGAGGGCACCACCGAGAACGCGGGCTTCGTGCTCTCCGACGAGGACGAGGACGACGCGCCTGCCCAGCAGGTCGCCGCCGCCGGTGCCACCGCCGACCCGGTCAAGGACTACCTCAAGCAGATCGGCAAGGTCCCCCTGCTCAACGCCGAGCAGGAGGTCGAGCTCGCCAAGCGCATCGAGGCGGGTCTGTTCGCCGAGGACAAGCTGGCGAACGCCGACAAGCTGGCCCCGAAGCTCAAGCGCGAGCTGGAGATCATCGCCGAGGACGGCCGCCGCGCCAAGAACCACCTGCTGGAGGCCAACCTCCGCCTCGTGGTCTCCCTGGCCAAGCGCTACACCGGCCGCGGGATGCTCTTCCTGGACCTGATCCAGGAGGGCAACCTCGGTCTGATCCGCGCGGTCGAGAAGTTCGACTACACCAAGGGCTACAAGTTCTCCACGTACGCCACCTGGTGGATCCGTCAGGCGATCACCCGCGCCATGGCCGACCAGGCGCGCACCATCCGTATCCCGGTGCACATGGTCGAGGTCATCAACAAGCTCGCGCGTGTCCAGCGCCAGATGCTCCAGGACCTGGGCCGCGAGCCCACCCCGGAGGAGCTGGCCAAGGAGCTCGACATGACCCCCGAGAAGGTCATCGAGGTCCAGAAGTACGGCCGCGAGCCCATCTCGCTGCACACCCCGCTGGGCGAGGACGGCGACAGCGAGTTCGGTGACCTCATCGAGGACTCCGAGGCCGTCGTTCCGGCCGACGCGGTCAGCTTCACGCTCCTGCAGGAGCAGCTGCACTCCGTCCTGGACACCCTGTCCGAGCGCGAGGCGGGCGTCGTCTCGATGCGCTTCGGCCTCACCGACGGTCAGCCGAAGACCCTCGACGAGATCGGCAAGGTCTACGGCGTCACGCGCGAGCGGATCCGCCAGATCGAGTCCAAGACGATGTCGAAGCTGCGCCACCCGTCGCGTTCGCAGGTACTGCGCGACTACCTCGACTGATCAAGGTCGTACGACACGGAAGGCCCGGTTCCCCGAGGGGGACCGGGCCTTCGTGATGCTGCCTCGCCGCGGGTGCGGGGTTCACTGGGGTGGATCACTCTGGGTGTCCTACGGACAACACGGAGTGAGGAGTGCGTATGCGTCGTCGCCCGGCACGAGCTCTGGTCCTGCCGCTGGTCCTGGCGGTCGCGGTACCGGCCCTGGCAATGGGCTCCAGTGCCCCTGTGGCCGCCGACAGTGTGGTCATAGGTGGCTTTCCCGTCGAGGCGTCCCAGAGTCCGTGGACGGTGGCCCTGTCCAGTCGTGACCGGTTCGGGGGTACGCGCTCGGGGCAGTTCTGCGGAGGGGTGGCGGTCGGTCGCGCGACCGTGCTCACCGCGGCCCACTGTCTGGACGAGGAGGTCCTGGGCGGGCCGCCCGAGCGTCTGCGTGACCTCAAGGTCATAGCCGGACGCACGGACCTGCTCTCGGGCCGTGACGGCCAGGAGGTCACCGTGCGCGACACATGGGTGAATCCGGCCTACGACGGTGTCAGCAACGCCGGGGACTTCGCGGTGCTCACTCTGGCCGAACCGCTTCAGGGCGACCCGGCCATCGGCATGGCGGCAGACGGTGATCCCGCGTACACGGCGGGCGAGAAGGCCACGGTGTACGGATGGGGCGACACCACGGGTGCCGGTGAGTACCCGGACAGTCTGCGGGCGGCGCGCGTGCGTGTGCTCCCCGACGCGCAGTGCGAGGAGGCGTATCCGGGCGGCTCGAACGGCACCTACGACGCCACGAGCATGCTGTGCGCCGGGGAGACCGAAGGGGGCCGCGACGCCTGCCAGGGGGACAGTGGAGGGCCGCTGGTGGCCCAGGGGCGCCTGATCGGGCTCGTGTCCTGGGGGATCGGTTGCGGCCGGGCCGGCAACCCCGGGGTCTACATGCGGGTGTCCGACATCATGCGGACACTCGGCTGGGCACCGGCCTCGGACGGTGCGTGAGGCCCGGTGCAGCCACGGGTGCGGCCCTCGGGCGGTGCGTGATGCCAGGTGGAGCCACGGGTGTGAGCCTCAGGCGGTGTGTGAGGCAGTCGGCGGAGCCCTGAACCGGCTGGGCGCCTGAACCGGCTGGGAAGACGAGGACGGGCGGCTGTCCCTGGTCACCAGGGGCAGCCGCCCGTTCACCGGCCTGTGCCGGGCTGGCTCGTCGTCGGACGCGAGGTCTCAGCGCTCTTCTTCGGAGGCGTTCGCGGGAGCGGACGTGAGCCGCTCCGTCTCGTCCTGTATCTCAGCGGCGATCTTCTTGAGTTCCGGCTCGAACTTGCGGCCGTGGTGGGCGCAGAAGAGCAGTTCTCCGCCGCTGAGCAGGACGACGCGCAGGTACGCCTGGGCGCCGCAGCGGTCGCAGCGATCAGCGGCCGTCAGCGGGCTCGCGGGGGTCAGAACAGTAGTCACGTCGCCTCTTCTCTAGCTCGACGAGCTGTCGTACCAGGGTCAACATCCAACCAGCCCCAAAACGTTCCCGCTCGTGGCTTTTCCTCGAAAGAATCTTGCGAGGCGGCTGTCTGCTGCCGGTTGGCGGCGAATGTGCCGTATTGCGTGTCTATGTGTCTTACGGGGCTTCGCGTTGTATCGGTGGTCGGTCCTCCCGGCTGGGTTGCCGGTTGTTCATGAGGACGTGCCCGGAGCCTAAATGGTTCATGCCTGGAAGGGAACGTGATGTGTACTTCACTCCATCGAGGGATCGAACACGCATACGAGTGTGGACTAGTGTGAGTTTCCGACGAGGGTGGCGTTACAACGGCTCTACCAGGCCTCGGTACCCTCTCACCGGTGACTGAAGCCGCGCCCTTACCCATGAGGGCCCCATCTGAAATTCAGCGAGGAGCGAACCGCGTGACCGCCGAAACGTCCGTGCCGTCCACAGCTCTGCTGGCAGGAGCAGACCGGGACGGTTCCAACTACACCGCGCGGCACCTGCTCGTCCTCGAGGGGCTCGAGGCCGTACGCAAGCGCCCGGGTATGTACATCGGGTCGACCGACAGCCGTGGCTTGATGCACTGCGTCTGGGAGATCATCGACAACTCCGTCGACGAGGCGCTGGGCGGGTACTGCGACCACATCGAGGTGATCCTCCACGACGACGGCTCGGTCGAGGTCCGGGACAACGGCCGCGGCATCCCGATCGACGTCGAGCCCAAGACCGGCCTGTCCGGTGTCGAGGTCGTCATGACCAAGCTGCACGCCGGCGGCAAGTTCGGAGGTGGCTCCTACGCCGCCTCCGGCGGTCTGCACGGCGTCGGCGCCTCCGTGGTGAACGCACTGTCCGCCCGGCTGGACGTCGAGGTGGACCGCGGTGGCCACACGCACGCGATCAGCTTCCGGCGCGGTGTCCCCGGCGCCTTCGCGGGGAACGGGGCGGAGGCCAAGTTCGAGGCCAAGAGCGGGCTGCGCAAGGCCAAGAAGATCCCGAAGAACCGCACCGGCACGCGCGTGCGGTACTGGGCCGACCGCCAGATCTTCCTCAAGGACGCCAAGCTCAACCTGGAGACGCTGCACCAGCGCGCCCGCCAGACCGCGTTCCTGGTGCCCGGTCTGACCATCGTCGTGCGCGACGAGTACGGACTCGGCGAGGGCGGCAGCAAGGGTGAGGAATCCTTCCGCTTCGACGGCGGAATCAGCGAGTTCTGCGAGTACCTGGCCAACGACAAGCCGGTCTGCGACGTCCTCCGCTTCTCCGGGCAGGGCACCTTCAGGGAGACCGTCCCGGTTCTGGACGAGCACGGCCAGATGACCCCCACCCAGGTCACCCGTGAGCTCGATGTCGACGTGGCGATGCGCTGGGGCACGGGGTACGACACGACCCTGAAGTCGTTCGTGAACATCATCGCCACGCCCAAGGGCGGGACCCATGTCGCCGGCTTCGAGCAGGCCGTGGCCGCCACGATGAACGAGGTGCTCCGCGCCAAGAAGCTGCTGCGTGTCGCCGAGGACGACATCGTCAAGGACGACGCGCTGGAGGGCCTGACGGCGGTCGTGACCGTGCGCCTGGCCGAGCCGCAGTTCGAGGGCCAGACCAAGGAGGTCCTCGGCACATCGGCGGCCCGCCGCATCGTGAACACGGTGATCTCCAAGGAACTCAAGGCGTTCCTTACCTCCACGAAGCGGGACGCCGCCCAGCAGGCCCGTGTCGTGATGGAGAAGGCCGTCGCCGCCGCCCGTACGCGCATCGCAGCCCGGCAGCACAAGGACGCGCAGCGGCGCAAGACGGCCCTGGAGTCCTCCTCGCTGCCGGCCAAGCTGGCCGACTGCCGCAGCGACGACGTCGACCGCAGCGAGCTGTTCATCGTCGAGGGTGACTCCGCGCTCGGCACGGCGAAGCTCGCCCGGAACTCCGAGTTCCAGGCGTTGCTGCCGATTCGCGGCAAGATCCTCAACGTCCAGAAGTCGTCCGTGACGGACATGCTGAAGAACGTCGAGTGCGGCGCGATCATCCAGGTCATAGGAGCCGGTTCGGGCCGGACCTTCGACATCGACACCGCCCGTTACGGCAAGATCATCATGATGACCGACGCCGACGTCGACGGCTCGCACATCCGCACGCTGCTGCTGACGCTGTTCCACCGCTACATGCGGCCCATGGTCGAGGCCGGCCGGGTCTTCGCGGCGGTGCCGCCGCTGCACCGCATCGAGATCATCCAGCCGAAGAAGGGCCAGGACAAGTACGTCTACACGTACTCGGACCGCGAACTGCGCGACAAGCTCATGGAGTTCCAGAGCAAGGGCATCCGCTACAAGGACTCGATCCAGCGCTACAAGGGCCTCGGCGAGATGGACGCCGACCAGCTGGCCGAGACGACGATGGACCCGCGTCACCGCACCCTGCGCCGGATCAACCTCTCCGACCTGGAGTCCGCCGAGCAGGTCTTCGACCTGCTGATGGGCAACGACGTGGCGCCGCGCAAGGAGTTCATCTCCAACTCGGCGGCGACGCTGGACCGGTCGCGGATCGACGCGTAACCACGGCGTGCGTCAGTGCGTCTCTCCACCCGCGGGTGGAGAGACGCACGGTTGAGGAGCCACCCCGTGACCCACCCTCACTCCGATCCCGAGGCCGACGACCGGGCGGTCGGGACGTCAAGGACCGTGCACAAGCCGTGCGTTACGCCTACGCCAAGGGACTCATGCGGCCACCAGCGGGTTAGTCACCTGATGGGGTGAAGACCGAGGGGAAGAAGAGTCGGGGATCTTCCCGTTCTGTCCATCCTTGGGCATGCAGCGAAGCAAGGGCCGTCCCCGTGACGGCGGGGCCGGCCAGGAGAGTTGGGTCGAGCCTCTCGACGGTCATGACCCGGTCCAGGCCGAGGAAGCCGGACAGCTCGGATACGACGACCCCTGGTACGACGCCCTCGCCTCAGGATGGGGCGAGTCGTCCGGGGAAGGGGCGCAGAGCCCTGCGGTCGTTCCGTCGGCACGGGCGGAGGGCGGGGCGGGGGCCGCGGCGGCCGATGTGTACCTGGAAGTGCAGCGCAGTGCGGCCTTCCAGGAGGTACGGCGGCGGTACCGGAGGTTCGTGGTGCCGGCGTTCGTGGCCTTCTTCACCTGGTACGTGGGCTACGTCGTGGCCGCCACGACCGCGCCCGATCTGATGGCGCGGCCCGTGCTGGGGGCGGTGAACGTGGCGCTGGTGGCGGGGCTCGGGCAGTTCCTGTCCACGTTCCTGCTCACCTGGGCGTATGCGCGGCACGCGCGGCTGCGCCGGGACCGGGCCGCGCTCGAACTGCGGTGGGACACACAGGAACTGACGCGTGGCATGAACGGTGGTACGTCGTGACGGAGGAACACCAGACGCTGGCGCTGCTGCTCTTCAGCGCGTTCGTCGCGGTCACGCTGGGGATCACCACGTGGGTCAGCCGCAACCGGCGGGGCTCGGCGGAGGAGTTCTACGCGGGCGGGCGGTTGTTCTCCCCCATAGAGAATGGTTTTGCCATCGCGGGCGACTACATGTCGGCCGCCTCCTTCCTCGGAGTCACCGGGCTCATCGCCTTGTTCGGTTACGACGGGCTGCTGTACGTCGTCGGTTTCCTCGTGGCGTGGCTGGTGGTGCTGTTCCTGGTCGCCGAACTGGTCCGCAACTGCGGCCGGTTCACGATGGCCGACGTCGTGGCGGCCCGGATGAGGGAGCGGCCGGTACGCATCGCGGTGGGAACCTCGTCGGTCACGGTGTCCGTTCTGTATCTGGTGGCGCAGATGGTCGGAGCGGGCAGCCTGGTGGCGCTGCTGCTCGGGGGCACGAGCGACGCGGCGCGGGACTGGACCGTCATCGGTGTGGGCGCGCTCATGGTGATCTACGTGTCATTGGGAGGGATGCGGGCGACCACATGGATCCAGATCGTCAAGGCAGTTCTGCTGCTCGGCGGCACCCTCGTGCTGACGGTGCTCGTCCTGATGCGTTTCCACGGTGATGTGGACCGGTTGCTGCTCACGGCGGCGGAGCGCAGTGGGCACGGAGCGGCGTTTCTGGCGCCGGGGCTGAAGTACGGCGGGGACTGGACGGCCCGCTTCGACTTCATCAGTCTCGGGCTGGCCCTCGTGCTGGGTACGGCAGGGCTGCCGCACATCCTGTCCCGGTTCTACACGGTGCCCACCGCGCGGGCCGCCCGTCGCTCCGTCGTCTGGGCCGTCGGGCTCATCGGCGGCTTCTACCTGATGACGATCGTGCTCGGGTTCGGCGCGGCCGCCATCCTGGGGCCGGACGCGGTACGAGGATCGAACGCGGCCGGGAACACGGCGGTTCCGCTGCTGGCGCTCGACCTGGGCGGTGGTGCGGGTTCCACCGGGGGGACGGTGCTCTTCGCGATCGTCGCCGCGGTCGCCTTCGCCACGATCCTCGCCGTGGTCGCCGGGATCACGCTCGCGTCCTCGGCGTCCGTGGCCCACGACCTGTACGCCTCCCTGCGACGCCGGGGCGGGAAGCCGCGCAGCGAGGTGGCCGTGGCCCGTGTCGCGGCCGTCGGTGTCGGCGTGGTGGCGATCGCGCTCGGCCTGCTGGCGCGAGATCTCAACGTGGCGTTTCTGGTCGGCCTGGCCTTCGCCGTCGCCGCGTCCGCGAACCTGCCGGTACTGCTCTACTCGCTGTTCTGGCGCGGCTTCACCACACGGGGTGCCGTGTGGGCCGTCTACGGCGGTCTGATCCCGGCCGTGGCGCTCGTGGTGCTGTCGCCGGTGGTCTCGGGAAGCCCCAACTCCCTCTTCCCGGGCGTCGACCTCCAGTACTTCCCGCTGCAGAACCCGGGCCTGGTCTCGATCCCTCTCGGCTTCCTGGCGGGCTGGCTGGGCACGGTCACCTCGAGGGAGGTCCCGGACGAGGCCAAGCACGCGGAGACCGAGGTGCGTTCGCTGACGGGTGCCGGAGCGGCGTAGGTGCGGCGTAGGGGCGGCGCCTTCGGTGTCATGACAGGGGGGCGCGCCCAGCACCGGTTCGTGGAGGAGCCGGCAGGCTGTCGCCCTAGCCGCGGGTCGCCCACACGTAACGGTGTTCAGGGCGGCCCGCGTCGCCGTACTTGAGGGTGAGCCTGGCCCGTCCCGTGCGTTCCAGAAGCTTCAGATAGCGCTGGGCTGTCTGACGGCTCACTCCGGTCCGCTCGGCGATCTCCTGGGCGGACAGGGGCCCGTCCGCGTTCATCAGGGACTGGCGGACCAGCTCGGCGGTGGTGGGGGAGTGTCCCTTGGGCAGGTCGGGTTCCGACGGCGCCGAGAGTGCCCCGAAGATGCGGTCCACCTCGGCCTGCTCGGCCTCGCCACCGCCGTCCAGGGTGCGGCGCAGCTCGGCGTAGGCATCCAGTTTGGCGCGCAGGCCGGCGAAGGCGAACGGCTTGACCAGGTACTGCAGCGCGCCGTGCCGCATCGCGGCCTGCACGGTGGAGACGTCACGGGCCGCCGTGACCATGATCACGTCGGTCTGGTCGCCGCGCCGCCGCATCTCCTGGACGACCGCCAGCCCCGTCGCGTCCGGCAGGTAGTGGTCCAGGAGCACCAGGTCCAGCCGGGGCAGCGTCTCCAGTCGGTGCAGCGCTTCCGCGGCGCTGTGGGCCACGTCGGCGACGTGGAAGCCCGGCACCTTCTCGACGTAGGCGGCGTTGACCCGCGCGACCCTCATGTCGTCGTCCACGACCAGGACCTCGATCATCAGGACTTCTCCTCGGTGGTCTGCGGGGCTGACGGCACGCTCAGGACGGCCGGCTCCGGGCCCGGCTCGGCCAGCGCCTCGGGCAGGACGACGGTGAACTCCGCGCCCCCGCCATGCGCCTCTCCGACGGTCGCGCTGCCACCCTGCCGCTCCGCGAGCCTGCGCACCAGGGAGAGCCCGATACCCCGCTCACGGTGAGCCGGCGGCTTCTTCGTAGACCATCCCGGGGTGAAGATCAACTCGCGGTGCTCCGGCGGGATGCCGGGCCCTGTGTCGCGCACCCTGAGAATCGCCGTACGCCCCTCCGCCCGCAGTTCGACCTCCACGCGCGCGTGCGGCGTGCCGGCGACGGCGTCGAGGGCGTTGTCGACCAGGTTCCCGACGACGGTGACGAGCCCCTGGGGGTCGACCAGCCGGTCGGGCAGCCGGGTGCGGTCCGACACCCACAGGGCGACGCCCCGTTCGGCCGCGACGGTCGCCTTGCCGACCAGCAGGGCGGCGAGGAGCGGGTCCTCGATCCGTTCGGTGACCTGTTCCGCGGTGGCCCGGTGGTCACCGACCACCTCTCCGACGAACTCGGCGGCGTCGTCGTACATCTCCAGTTCGAGCAGCCCCAGAAGCGTGTGCATACGGTTGGCGTGCTCGTGGTCCTGGGCGCGCAGGGCGTCGATCAGGCCTCGGGTAGAGTCCAGTTCGCGGCCCAGCTGCTCCAGCTCGGTGCGGTCGCGCAAGGTGGCCACGGCACCGCCGTCGTCCGTGGGCATGCGGTTGGCGACCAGCACACGCTGCCCGCGCACGGTGAGCAGATCCGTCCCGGTCACGCGTCCGGCCAGCACATCGGCCGTACGGCCCGCGCCGAGGGCTTCCTCGGGGGAACGGCCCACCACCGTCTCCCCGAGGCCCAGCAGGCGCTGTGCCTCATCGTTCACGAGGCGGATGCGGCCGGTGCGGTCCAGGGCGACGACGCCCTCCCGGATGCCGTGCAGCATCGCCTCGCGCTCGGACAGCAGCGCCGCGATGTCCGAGAAGGCCAGGTCCCTGGTCTGCCGCTGGACCCGTCGGGAGATGAGCCACGCGGCCAGCGCGCCCACGGCCAGGGCGCCGCCGGCGTACGCGAGCAGGCCCGGGATGGCCTGGATCAGACGGGCCCGGACGCTGTCGTAGGCGATGCCGACGGAGACCGCGCCGACGACGGTGCCGTGGCTGTCGCGCAGCGGCACCTTGCCCCGGGCGGAGCGGCCCAGGGTGCCGCTGTCGATCTCCATGACCTCCTTGCCGGCCAAGGCCTGGCCGGGGTCGGTGGAGACGATGCCGCCGATCTGCTTCGGGTCCGTGTGCGACCAGCGCACGCCGCGCCAGTCCATCACCACGACGTACTCGGCCTTGGTGGCCTTCCGGATCCGCTCCGCCTCACGCTGCACCGGACCCTTCGGCGACGGCGGCGTCCGACTCACGTCCCGTGCGAGCTCCGGCTGCTGCGCGGTCGTCTGCGCGATCGCGAGCGCACGGCGCATCGCCTGGTCGTCCAGCTGGTTGCTCAGGGGCGCGAGGAACAACCCGGTCGCGAGCACCGCGACTCCCGCGGCGATCGCCACCTGCATCAGCAGCACCTGCGAGAACACCCGCCGGGGCAGGCCGAGGCGCATGCGGCGTGCGGGGGGAGTGGGGCTCATACCCAAGACGGTACGTGCGGCCGGCTACCTGCCCTAGACGGGTGTGGCGTGGATCTCCAGATCAATGTGTGCACAGCCGGCAGCCTCGACGCACGAGAGCCGTCAGGCCGATGCACCAGAGCCGGCAGAGTCAATGCACGAGAGTCGACAGCGTCAATGCACCGCGTCAGCCCGCCAGCGCCGCAGTCATTCTCACCTCGCGCACCGCCACCACGTCCATCCGCGCGGGCGACCCGAGGACGGACGCCCCGCAACTCTCCGGGCGGGCCGGCAGCGCCGTGCCCTGGGCCACGTCGACCTGCCAGCGGCGCCCGTCGGTGTGGGCGACGGTCACCTCCCAGCGCGGCGCCGAGCCGACCGTCCGCACGACGCTCAACGCCTGCGCGGTGAATTCGCCCGTCCTGCCGCGCACGGCGAGCTCGGCGGCCTGACCGGGGCGTTCCCAGGCGGAGCTGCCCCGGCACCCCTCCACGACGATCCGCCCCTCCCGAGCGCCGTGCAGGACCTCCTTGAGGGAGTGGGCCTCGGCCCGGCCGTACGCGTATCCGTACGGCAGCACCAGCACGGTGGGGGAGAAGCGGTGACCACCCAGATGGGTGACTTCCCAGACGCCCTCGACCCCGGATGTCGCCAGCTCGGCCGCGAGGGGCCTGCCGAGGAGGGCGCAGCATCGGTCGCGCTTGCCGTTGGTGCAGACGAGCGCGAGCGGGCCACCGTCATGGGGCCTGCCGCCGAGCAGCGCGTCGAACGTACGGTGGTCGCCCCGGCCGAGCGCTGCGAAGTCGAGGCCGAGCAGCTGCCCGGGGTCCGAGGTCGAGGCACTGTGCAGCCACACGTTTCCCGGGACGACGTGCGCGACGTACACGCGGCGTGTGGTGGGCATGCGACGGTCGGCGTGGCGCCCGGGGCGGCGGATGAGCGCGATCCGTACGCCCGTGTCCTTGGCGGCGGCCTCCAGGGCACGTCCCAGGGCGGGGTCCAGGTGGCTCGAAGTGAGCGCCTTGGCACCCCACGGACCGGGCTGTTCGATCAACAGCCAGGTCCTCGCGGTGGCCGCGGTTCCCGAAACGGGCTCGTCGAAGTCCCGGGAGACGCTTGAGCACGTACTCACAGAGGTGAGCCTAACCTGACTTCGGCCGCGGTGAATTTCGGCCCCGCCCCGCGCTACTCCGGCAGTGGCTGCGGAGGCCTCGGACCTGCGTAGAGACCGCTCGGGCGCATCCGCAGCGGGCGTTCGCCGTACTCCTCCAGGGCATGGGCGATCCAGCCCGCCGTGCGGGCCACGGCGAAGATCGTCTCGCCCGCGGTCGGGGGCATGCCGCAGGACACCGTGAGCACGGCGAGCGCCAGGTCCACGTTGGCGTGCAGCGGGGCGTGCCGGGCGGTGGTCTCGACGATGTCGCGGGCCGCGAGGAGAGCGGGCTCCGCACGCGGAATCCGCTCCAGGAGGGCGAACAACGCACGCGCGCGTGGGTCCTCGCCGCGGTAGAGCCGGTGGCCGAGGCCCGGGACGCGCCGGCCGGCACGCAGCTCGTCCGCGATCACGGGTGCCGCGTCGCCCTGCTCGAGTACGTCCTGCAGCAGCCGGTGGGCCAGCCCGCTGGCCGCGCCGTGCAACGGGCCCTCAATCACACCCAGCCCGGCGGAGACCGCCGCGTAGGGGTGGGCACGGGCCGAGGCGGCGACGCGCACCGCGAGGGTGGAGGCGGCCAGGTCATGGTCGACGAGGAGGGCGAGGGCGGCGTCCAGGGCGCGCAGGGACGCCTCGTCGGGGTCGCGCATGGAGAGCCGGGTCCACAGGCGGTGGGCCATGGGGCCCTCGTCACAGCGCGAGTGTCCCCTGGGCGGCAGGGCGGCGACGAGCGTGGGGATGAGGGTGCGCGCGGTGCCGAGCACGGCGTCCTCGGACAGGTCGAAGCGCAGCGGGTCGGCGGTCGCGGCGGCGACCGTCGCCACCCGCAGCAGGTCGGCGGGCGCGGCGTGGTCGGGCAGTGCCTCGACGGCGCGGCGGGCGACGGACACGAAGGCGGCGGGCGCGGTGAACGTGCTGCCCGGGAGCATCCGGCCCGTCCAGAGCCACTCGGCGACCTCCTCGTAGGTGTGCCGCGTGGCCAGCTCGACCGCGTCGACACCGCGGAAGAAGCAGCGGTCGCTCTCGATGAGCGTGAGGCGGGTGCGGACGGACAGCTCGCCACCGGAATGGCCCCCGCCGGAGCTGCCCGAGCCGGAACCGCTCGGACCGGAACCGCCCGAGCTGTCGCGCCGGTTGCGCCGGGCGAGCGCCTCGACCTCCCCGGCGTCGAAGGTGCTGCCCCGCCCACCGCTCACCCGACGGCTGCTGAGCTGCCCGCGGCTCACGTACGCGTACACGGTCTCCGGCTTCACACCGAGCAGCTCGGCGGCCTCCCTGGTGCTCAACCGCCGTTCCGCGTCCATGGGGGCGGGCTCTTGATCGCGCATGGGGGTCACCGTATCCGTCCACCGGTCCATTGACTGATGCATTGATTGAATCAATATTGACAGGCATTGAGTCAATCATGGACAGTCGAATCAAGTCCAGGGAGGAAGTCATGTCCGTCAACAGGTCAGCAGCCACTCTTCTCGAAGCGCCTCGGGGGCTCGCCGGTGTCGTCGTCACCGACACCCGGATCGGTGATGTCCGCGGTCTGGAGGGCTTCTACCACTACCGGCAGTACTCGGCCGTCGACCTCGCGCGGACCCGGGGCTTCGAGGACGTCTGGCATCTCCTCGTCCATGGCGAACTGCCGGACGCGGCGCGGAGCACCGCCTTCGCGGCCGAGACCGCCGCGCTGCGGCGGCTGCCCGGCGAGGTGCGGGCGGCCCTGCCGGCCATCGCCGCGGCCGGCGGGCGCTCCGGTCCGCTCGCCGGGATGCGTACGGCGCTCTCGCTGCTGGGCGCGGCGAAGGGGTTCCGGCCCGTGTACGACATCGACGCGGACCGGCGCCGGCAGGACACGATCGAGGCGGCCGCGGCGGTGCCCACGCTGCTCGCCGCGCTGCACCGGCTGGGCGAGGGGCAGGAACCGGTGGAGCCGTGCGAGGACCTGTCCTACGCGGCGAACTACCTGTACATGTTGACCGGTTCGGTGCCCACCGAGCCGCACGCGCGGGCGATCGAGCAGTACCTGATCTCCACCATTGATCACGGGTTCAATGCATCAACCTTCACGGCCCGGGTCATCGCCTCGACGGGCGCGGACGTGGCGGCGTGCCTCGCCGGGGCGGTGGCGGCGCTGTCGGGGCCGCTCCACGGGGGTGCGCCCAGCCGCGCCCTGGACACCCTGGACGCGATCGGCAGCCCGGACCGTATCGACTCCTGGGTGCGTCAGCGGGTGCTCGCCGGTGAGCGCATCATGGGCTTCGGGCACGCGATCTACCGCACGGAGGACCCTCGCTCCCGGATGCTGCGCGAGGTCGCCCAGACGTTCGGTGGGCCGCGGGTGGACTTCGCCGTCGAGGTCGAGCACCAGATCGAGGCGATCCTGGCGGAGCTGAAGCCCGGCCGGGAACTCCACACCAATGTCGAGTACTACGCGGGCGTGGTCATGGAACTCTGTGGCCTGCCGCGCGAGATGTTCACCCCGACCTTCGCCGCCGGGCGCGCGGTGGGATGGAGCGCCAACATCCTGGAGCAGGCGGAGGACACGAAAATCATCAGGCCGGTGGCGCGGTATGTGGGGCCGGAGGCGCCGGCGCCGTTGCCGGCCTGAGGGAAGGCGCCGCAGAGCGCGAAGGTGCCAGGCGGCGCGAAGGCCCGGCACCGGAAAGGTGCCGGGCCTTCGCGCCGGGTCCGTGGGTGACCGACGGGATCAGGCGTCGGGGATGTCGGCCTTGGCGTCGATGAGGGTCCTGCGCGAGACCACGACGATGCGCTCGTAGTCCGCCCTGGACGCGTCGGCGGGAAGCTTCCCGTCCAGTTCTTCGGTGAGGTCCGTGCCGATCACAGCGAACCTGCCGTCGGACAGCTCGAAGATATCGGGGCAATTGGCACCAGTCGTACTTCCCCGGGCGCTGGGAGGGGTGCCAATCCGACGGATGATGTGGCTCACTGTTCTTGAGTTCCTTCTGATCTCGAGGCGTGGTGCGCACTGCGCCTGCGGTGCGATGCGGCCCTGTGGGGCCGCGGCCTCGACAACCGGGCGGCGTGGAGCGGCGGTTCGGCGGTGGTCGACCCGGTTCGCGGGATGCGCAGTAGTCAACCTTGTTGGCACCTGGGGAAACGCGTCGGTTTATGGGTTCGTTACCGCCCAGCCGTGTGATCCGTTCCGGAGAGTGATCCGCGAGGTGCGGTGCTTACGGCCGGGACGCGGACCTACTCGCCCGGCGGGTCCCCGACCACCCACCACTCGTCGATGTCCGCCTCCTCCAGCTGCACGAGCAGATCGTCGACCATGCGGCCCAGTCCGGCCTCGTCGGAGGTGTCGACGAGGGTCGCCCGGTGCGGACGAGTGGCGTACCAGTACTCCCTGAAGAGGGGGTTCTGCAGCATGCTCCGGGCGAATCCGAAGAACTCCTCTCTGGTCACGTTGCCCATGCGGTAGTAGCACAGGGCATTGGTGTACATGGCGTTGGCGAAGAGGAACTGGCGCTGCTTCCTCGGGGAGACGGTTCCGTCGTAGGCGTCGAGGACCTCCGCGAGTTCCGGATCGTCCATCGCCTTGCTGAGCAACTCCCAGTGCAGACGCTGCTGGTGCGCGAAGTTGGTCCTGCGCTGGGACTGCGCGGCCTCCTCCAGGTGCTCGATCCGGGCGCGCAACGCGTGGAACGCGGGCCACTGCAGGGCCAGGGCGACGGCGGCACCCGCCGCCAGGCCCATCCCTGCCGAGGCGGTGGCCCTCAGACCTCGGAAACCAAATTTCTGTGTGGTCATGTCAACCCCCGGTTCAGGCGGCCGTCCGCCGGTCGTCGGGGTGCGGGTCGACGGGAGGGGACCGGCGAGCGGTGGGCGGCGCTTGCCGTCTCCCAGGGTGCCGAGCGGCTCTGATCGGCGGGGAGGCGGAGAGGAGGCGCACGGAGGGAAGCGAGGGTCGCACAATCCGGCGCCATGCCCAACGTCTGCCCCGCGAGTGCTGCTAACAATCGTTCACTCAGGCGTGGATCTCACGGCTCGTATCCTGGGGCGGCATCCCCATTTCCCATGTGTGCCGGGAACGCGAGCCGGTGCACGCGTCGGCGCGAGAGAGGTCGCACGGTGAGCCAGCCGAGTCCGAAACCGCAGCAGATCCCGGTCGTCGTCCTGGCCGGATTCCTCGGCTCGGGAAAGACCACCCTGCTCAATCACCTCCTGCACCGCAGCGGCGGCAGCCGTATCGGCGCCCTCGTCAACGACTTCGGGGCGATCGAGATCGACGCGATGGCCGTGGCGGGAGCGCTCGGCGACTCGACGGTCTCCCTGGGCAACGGCTGCCTGTGCTGTGCCGTCGACGCGAGCGAACTGGACCAGTACCTGGAGCGGCTCGCGGAGCCCGCCCTCGGCATCGACGTCATCGTCATCGAGGCCAGCGGTCTCGCCGAGCCGCAGGAACTCGTGCGGATGCTGCTGGCCAGCGAGCACCCGGGGGTGGTCTACGGCGGGCTCGTCGAGGTCGTCGACGCCGCCGAGTTCGACGACACCCGGGCCAGGCACCCCGAGATCGACCGGCATCTCGCTCTGGCCGACCTCGTCGTGGTCAACAAGCTCGACCGGGCGGCGGACGGAGAACGCGTCCTCGGGCTGGTCCGGAACCTCGTCGACCGCGCCGCCGTCGTCCCGGCCACCTACGGCCGGATCGATCCCGAGTTGCTCTTCGACTGCCGCCCGAGCGAGGAGCGCGTCGGGCAGTTGTCCTTCGACGACCTGCATGAACACGGCGGGGACGACGACGGCCACGCCGGTCACCTGCACGCCGCCTACGACAGCCTGTCGTTCGCCTCTCCGGTCCCCCTCGACCCGCGCCGGCTGATGACCTTCCTCGACAGCCGCCCCGAGGGGCTGTACCGGATCAAGGGCCACGTCGACTTCGGACCGTACGACGTCCGCAACCGCTACGCCGTCCATGCCGTCGGGCGGTTCCTGCGCTTCTACCCGGAGCCCTGGCCGGCCGGCGGCGAACGCCTCACCCAGCTGGTCCTCATCGGCTCGGGGATCGACGCCGCCGCGCTCGAGAAGGAGCTGGAGGCGTCCACGAGCGACGCCCCACACGCCGACGAGCACGGCATGTGGGGCGTCCTGCGCTACGTACGCGACCCCGAGGAGCAGGGCGCGGACCCGGCCTAGACCGGCCCGGCCACCACCGCCACCGTCTTCGCCAGGGACACTCCCGAGCCGTCGCGGCGCGGGTCGATGTCCGGGAGGTCGGCCGGCGTGCCGTTCTTCTGCGCGGCGAGCGCGGGGACGGGGCCCGCCCAGGCCAGCGACAGGCAGTCCTCGCCCTTCAGGAACCGCTGGCAGCGGACACCGCCGGTGGCACGGCCCTTGCGCGGGTACTGGTCGAACGGGGTCAGCTTGGCCGTCGTCTGGACGGAGTCGTCCAGCGTGCCCCGCGAGCCGGCGACGGTGAAGACGACGGCGTCCACAGCCGGGTCCACCGCCGTGAAGGAGATGACCTTCGCGCCCTCGGTGAGCTTGATGCCGGCCACACCGCCGGCCGGACGCCCCTGCGGGCGGACCTGGGACGCCTGGAAGCGCAGCAGCTGCGCGTCGTCGGTGACGAAGACCAGGTCCTCCTCCCCGGTGCGCAGCTCGACCGCGCCGACGATCCGGTCGCCCTCCTTGAGGGTGATCACTTCGAGCTCGTCCTTGTTGGCCGGATAGTCCGGCACCACGCGCTTGACGACGCCCTGCGCCGTGCCGAGCGCCAGGCCCGGCGACGACTCGTCGAGCGTGGTCAGGCACACGACCGTCTCGTCGTCCTCCAGGGTGACGAACTCCGCCAGCGGCGCGCCGCCCGCGAGGTTCGGCGTCGGCAGCGACTCCGGGAGCTGGGGCAGGTCGACCACGTTCAGCCGCAGCAGCCGGCCCGTCGAGGTCACCGCGCCCACCTCACCTCGGGCGGTGGCCGGCACCGCCGAGACGATCACGTCGTGCTTCACGCGCTTGGCGCCGGGCTCCCCCGTGAAGGGCTCGCCGTTCGCCGTACGGGCCAGCAGACCCGTGGAGGACAGCAGCACCCGGCACGGGTCGTCGGCGACCTGGAGCGGCACGGCCGCGACCGGGGCGCCGCCCGTCTCCAGCAGGACCGTACGCCGGTCGGTGCCGAACTTCTTGGCGACGTTGGCCAGTTCGGAGGAGACCAGCTTGCGCAGCTCGGAGTCCGAGTCGAGGATCCGGGTCAGCTCCTCGATCTCCGTGTTGAGCCGGTCCTTCTCCGACTCCAGCTCGATGCGGTCGTACTTGGTCAGACGGCGCAGCGGCGTGTCGAGGATGTACTGCGTCTGCACCTCGCTCAGCGAGAACTGCTCCATCAGGCGCTGCTTGGCCTGCGCGGAGTTCTCGCTGGAGCGGATCACGCGGATGACCTCGTCGATGTCCAGCAGGGCCGTCAGCAGACCCTCGACCAGGTGCAGACGGTCGCGCTTCTTGCCGCGGCGGAACTCCGAGCGCCGCCGTACGACGTTGAAGCGGTGGTCGAGGTAGACCTCCAGGAGCTCCTTCAGGCCCAGCGTGAGCGGCTGGCCGTCCACCAGCGCCACGTTGTTGATGCCGAAGGACTCCTCCATCGGCGTCAGCTTGTAGAGCTGCTCGAGGACCGCCTCCGGCACGAAGCCGTTCTTGATCTCGATGACCAGGCGCAGGCCGTGCTGGCGGTCGGTGAGGTCCTTGACGTCGGCGATGCCCTGGAGCTTCTTGGAGCCGACCAGGTCCTTGATCTTGGAGATGACCTTCTCGGGGCCGACCGTGAAGGGCAGCTCCGTGACGACGAGGCCCTTGCGGCGGGCCGTCACCGGCTCCACCGAGACCGTCGCCCGGATCTTGAACGTGCCGCGGCCGGACTCGTAGGCGTCCCGGATGCCGGACAGGCCGACGATGCGGCCGCCCGTGGGCAGGTCGGGACCCGGGACGTGCTTCATCAGGGCGTCGAGGTCGGCGTTCGGGTGCCTGATCAGATGGCGGGCGGCGGCGATGACCTCGCGCAGGTTGTGCGGCGCCATGTTCGTGGCCATGCCGACCGCGATGCCCGAGGCGCCGTTGACCAGGAGGTTCGGGAAGGCGGCGGGCAGGGCCACCGGTTCCTGCTCCTGGCCGTCGTAGTTGGGGTTGAAGTCGACGGTGTCCTCGTCGATCGACTCCGTCATCAGGCTCGTCGCCTCGGCCATCCGGCACTCGGTGTACCGCATGGCGGCCGGCGGGTCGTCGTTGCCCAGCGAGCCGAAGTTGCCGTGGCCGTCGACCAGGGGGACCCGCATCGAGAAGGGCTGGGCCATGCGCACGAGGGCGTCGTAGATCGACGCGTCGCCGTGCGGGTGCAGCTTGCCCATCACCTCGCCGACGACCCGGGCGCACTTCACGTACCCGCGCTCGGGGCGCAGGCCCATCTCGCTCATCTGGTAGACGATCCGGCGGTGCACCGGCTTGAGGCCGTCGCGTGCGTCCGGCAGGGCGCGGGAGTAGATGACCGAGTACGCGTACTCGAGGAAGGAGCCCTGCATCTCGTCGACGACGTCGATGTCGAGGATCCGCTCCTCGTACGAGTCGTCGGGCGGCGGGGTCTTCGTGCTGCGGCGGGCCATCGCTGCCGGCTCCTTGCTGCTGCGATCCAGATCTGACGCGGACCATTGTGGACCGCCGCACTGACAAGCGGGACCAGGACCCGGGTCAAGCGGCGTCCCCGTCCGCGGACCGAGGTCGCCGCCGGGAACTTCACCAGGGCTTCGCGCGCTTGCATACAGTGGCAGGACCGGCAGGAATCCGCGGTCTGAACAACCGCTCAGCGATCGAAGGGACGTACATGCCCATGGGTCACACGGCCACAGCCCAGGCAGGCTCCGGGGGCCTGACAGCGACCGAGCACCGCCTGGCCAACGGCCTGCGCGTGGTGCTCTCCGAGGACCACCTGACCCCGGTCGCGGCGGTGTGCCTCTGGTACGACGTCGGCTCGCGCCACGAAGTCAAGGGGCGTACCGGCCTGGCTCACCTTTTCGAGCACCTCATGTTCCAGGGATCCGCGCAGGTCAAGGGCAACGGCCACTTCGAGCTCGTCCAGGGCGCGGGTGGCTCGCTGAACGGCACGACCAGCTTCGAGCGGACCAACTACTTCGAGACCATGCCCACCCACCAGCTGGAGCTCGCCCTCTGGCTGGAGGCCGACCGCATGGGCTCGCTGCTGGCCGCACTCGACGACGAGTCGATGGAGAACCAGCGGGACGTCGTCAAGAACGAGCGCCGCCAGCGCTACGACAACGTCCCCTACGGCACCGCCTTCGAGAAGCTGACCGCCCTCGCCTACCCGGAGGGCCACCCCTACCACCACACCCCGATCGGCTCGATGGCCGACCTGGACGCGGCGACCCTGGAGGACGCCCGCGCGTTCTTCCGCACCTACTACGCGCCGAACAACGCCGTGCTCTCCGTGGTCGGCGACATCGACCCGGAGCAGACGCTCGCCTGGGTCGAGAAGTACTTCGGCTCCATCCCCGGTCACGACGGCAAGCCCGCCCCGCGCGACGGATCGCTGCCGGAGACCATCGGCGAGCAGCTGCGCGAGGTCGTCGAGGAGGACGTCCCGGCCCGCGCCCTGATGGCCGCCTACCGGCTGCCGCACGACGGTACGCGCGCGTGCGACGCGGCCGACCTGGCCCTCACCGTCCTCGGCGGCGGCGAGTCCTCCCGCCTCTACAACCGGCTCGTGCGCCGCGACCGTACGGCTGTGGCGGCCGGCTTCGGCCTGCTGCGGCTCGCCGGTGCGCCCTCCCTGGGGTGGCTGGACGTGAAGACGTCCGGTGACGTGGAGGTTCCGGTCATCGAGGCGGCCATCGACGAGGAGCTCGCCCGGTTCGCCGAGGAGGGCCCCACGCCCGAGGAGATGGAGCGCGCCCAGGCCCAGTTGGAGCGCGAGTGGCTGGACCGGCTCGGCACGGTCGCGGGCCGCGCCGACGAACTGTGCCGGTACGCCGTGCTCTTCGGAGACCCGCAGCTCGCCCTGACCGCCGTCCAGCGCGTGCTGGAGATCACGGCGGAGGAGGTCCAGGAGGTTGCCAAGGCCCGCCTGCGACCCGACAACCGCGCGGTGCTCGTCTACGAGCCCGTCGCCGACGAGAGCGCCGAGGACGCCGGCACCACCGACGACACCGCAGCCGCGGCCACCGACGAGAACGAGGAGGCGGCCAAGTGACCGAGCTCGCCACGATGGACTTCCACCCCCGGCCGCAGGCGGGCGACGCCCGGCCGTGGGCTTTCCCGGCCCCCGAGCGCGGCACGCTCGGCAACGGCCTGACGGTGCTGCGCTGCCACCGCCCCGGCCAGCAGGTCGTCGCCGTGGAGGTGCTGCTGGACGCCCCCCTGGAGGCCGAACCGGCCGGACTCGACGGTGTGGCCACGATCATGGCCCGGGCCTTCTCCGAGGGCACCGACAAGCACTCCGCCGAGGACTTCGCTGCGGAACTGGAGCGCGCCGGCGCCACCCTCGACGCGCACGCCGACCACCCCGGTGTCCGGCTCAGCCTGGAGGTGCCCGCCTCCCGGCTCGCCAAGGGCCTGGGCCTGATCGCCGACGCCCTGAGGGCGCCCGCCTTCGCCGACAGCGAGGTCGAGCGGCTGGTCAACAACCGCCTCGACGAGATCCCGCACGAGCTGGCCAACCCCTCGCGCCGCGGTGCCAAGGAGCTCTCCAAGGAGCTGTTCCCGGCGGACTCGCGCATGTCGCGGCCCCGGCAGGGCAGCGAGGAGACCGTCGCCGCCATCGACTCCGCGGCCGTACGCGCCTTCTACGAGAAGCACGTCCGCCCCGCCACGGCCACCGTCGTGGTCGTCGGCGACCTCACCGGCATCGACCTGGACGCCCTGCTCGGGGACACCCTGGGTGCCTGGACGGGCTCCTCGGCCGAGCCGCGTCCCGTGCCTCCGGTCACCGCCGACGACACCGGCCGGGTCGTCATCGTGGACCGCCCCGGCGCCGTCCAGACGCAGCTGCTGATCGGCCGGATCGGGCCGGACCGGCACGACCGCGTGTGGCCCGCGCAGGTGCTCGGCACGTACTGCCTCGGCGGCACCCTCACTTCCCGCCTGGACCGCGTCCTGCGCGAGGAGAAGGGCTACACCTACGGCGTACGGGCGTTCGGCCAGGTCCTCAGGTCCGCCCCGGACGGCACGGGCGCCGCGATGCTCGCCATCAGCGGTTCCGTCGACACGCCCAACACCGGCCCCGCCCTCCAGGACCTGTGGACGGTGCTGCGCACCCTCGCCGCCGAGGGGCTGACCGACGCCGAGCGGGACGTCGCCGTGCAGAACCTGGTGGGTGTGGCGCCGCTCAAGTACGAGACGGCGGCGGCCGTCGCGAGCACGCTGGCCGACCAGGTCGAGCAGCACCTGCCCGATGACTACCAGGCCACGCTGTACCGGCAGCTCGCCGCGACCGGCACCGTGGAGGCCACCGCGGCGGCTGTGAGCGCCTTCCCGGTGGACCGTCTGGTGACCGTCCTCGTCGGTGACGCGGCGCAGATCAAGGCACCGGTCGAGGCCCTCGGCATCGGCGAAGTCACCGTCGTCGCCGCCGAGTAGCGACACGCGTCACCGCACGCGCGCGGGGGCCCTGGTTGTCTTCAAAGGCACCAGGGCCCCTTTATGCCCGAATTGGGATGGGAGTTGCCTGTCTGCCCTGTGGGATGCGCTACAAAAGCCGGGATTCGTTTGGGAATTGAAAGTGGCGCCGCTTAGCGTCATCCGGGCTGTTCGTCAGGCAGTGCGCCGCACCCGCGGCACCGGACAGTCATCGCCGAGTCCCCGTACGGCGCGAGCCAGGGGAGCCGGGGACCCATCGCAGTCCCTGGGGTGAATCGGGCGCCCGCGCGAGTCGCGAGGGAGTCCGTAGGAGACCTTCCTGCTCCGAACCCGTCAGCTAACCCGGTAGGCGAGAGGGAAGGAAAGGACCAGCCACTACATGGCGTTCACTCGCGCCACCGGGAAGCACCGTCGTCCCGGCAGGATGCAGCGCTCCACCGCCCGCGCGGCGGGCGTCGCGGCCCTCGCCACCACCGGCGTGATCGGCACCGTGGCGGCCCCCGCTGCCTTCGCCGCCGAGCCCAGTGCCGAGCAGACCGGTCTCACGCCCGTCGTCACCATGGGCGACACCGCGGCCCAGCAGATCGACGCCCAGGCCCTCGCGCAGCGGCACGCCGCCGATGAGGCCGCCGCCAAGCAGAAGGCCGAGGAGGCCGCCCGCAAGCAGGCCGCCGAGATGGCCGAGCGGGCCAAGGAGGCGGCCGAGAAGGCCCGAGCGGCCAAGGAGCGCGCCGCCCGTGAGGCCGAGCGCAAGCGCCTGAACACCTTCGTCGCCCCGATCTCCGGCTCGTACGTCTCCACCAGCTACAAGGCCAGCAGTGGCCTGTGGTCTTCCGGCAGCCACACCGGTGTCGACTTCCACGCCGCCAGCGGCACCTCCGTCCACGCGGTCGGCGCGGGCACCGTCGTCGAGGCCGGCTGGGGCGGCTCCTACGGCAACCAGGTCGTCATCAAGATGAACGACGGGACGTACACCCAGTACGGCCACCTGTCCTCCATCGGCGTCTCGGTGGGCCAGCAGGTCACCCCGGGCCAGCAGATCGCCCTGTCCGGCGCGACCGGCAACGTCACCGGCCCGCACCTGCACTTCGAGGCCCGCACCAGCCCCGAGTACGGCTCGGACATCGACCCGGTCGCCTACCTCCGCTCGCACGGCGTGAGTCTCTGACCGGAACCTCTCCGCTTCCCGAAAGCCCCGGCTCCCGAGCCGGGGCTTTCGGCGTTTACGACCGCCTGCTGTCCCAAAAATATCCATGGATTGTCGCTTGCCGTCGGAAATTCCGGCTCATTGCAATAGAGTCACGGAACGTACGTCGCTCGTCGGCGTTTCACGGGGATTAAGCGGAGGTCGGTCATGCGTATTCCCGCGCACTCGGTGTGCACGGCCATCCGGGACGACATCGTCGCGGGTGTCCACGCACGCGGCAGCCGGCTCACCGAGGAACTCCTCGCACGCCGCTACGGCGTCTCGCGGGTGCCCGTCCGGGAGGCGCTGCGCACGTTGGAGGCCGAGGGCTTCGTGGTGACCCGCCGGCACGCGGGCGCGTGCGTGGCGGAACCCACCGAGCAGGAGGCCGGCGACCTGCTGGAGATGCGCATGCTGCTGGAGCCGCTCGGTGCGGCCCGCGCCGCCCAGCGCCGTACCGAGGCGCATCTGAAGGTCCTGCGGGGCCTGGTGCGGCTGGGCCAGGAGCGGGCCCGTCGCGGGAACAGCGACGACCTGCGCTCTCTCGGCGGCTGGTTCCACGAGACGCTCGCCCAAGCCTCCGGCAGCCCGGCGCTGATCTCGATGCTCACCCAGCTCCGCCACAAGATCGCCTGGATGTACGCCGTGGAGGCGCCGGCCAGCCCGGTGGAGTCCTGGACCGAGCACGGCGCGATCGTGGACGCCGTGGCGCGCGGGGACGGCGAGCGTGCGCGGGCGGTCACGGCGCTGCACACCGAGCGTGCGAAGGGCGCGCACCGCCTGCGGTTCGGCTCCGCCGAGGAACGTGCCGGCCGTGTGAGGAACTCGCAACATCCCGTAAACACGGCGAGCCCGCGGCTTTAACAAGGCGGCCGTATACAAAGAGCAGTCAATTCTCGGGGGGCTATTTCCGCTGCCCGGATTCTTGGAATTCCTCCCCGCGTGGAAGGGGTAATGGGATGAAGGGTCCGATCGTGTCGCCCGGGAATGGGGGAAAGACCCACCCGCGCCGACCGTGAATGGCAGGGGTCCACCCGCGCCGACCAGGAATGGCAGGGCCCCGACCGCACCGACCGAGAACGGCGAAGGGCCCGCCCGGTGAGTCGGGCGAGCCCCTCGCAGTGCGCCGGATCGGGCACTCGGTGGATCAGACGGTCTCGGGCAGTTCCTCGAGACCCTCGGAGACCAGCTTGGCGAGCCGGTCCAGGGCGGCGTCCGCGCCCTCGGCGTCGGAGGCGAGGACGATCTCCTCGCCCCCCTGGGCGCCGAGGCCGAGGACGGCCAGCATGGAGGCCGCGTTGACGGGGTTGCCGTCAGCCTTGGCGATCGTCACCGGGACGCCTGCGGCCGTGGCGGCTCGGACGAAGATGGAAGCGGGGCGGGCGTGGAGGCCCTCGGCCCAGCCGACGTTGACGCGGCGCTCAGCCATGTGTTGCTGCCCTTCGGTGTTCAGGGTTGTCTAGACCAGTTTCCCATATCGTGAAGCCCACCAGGAGCGGTCCTCTCGTCCCACTCCCGGGGTGCCGTCGGATCGCGGCCTCGACCCGACTGACGCCCTCCACAGACTGCCTCGCGCCCGTTGTCGGACGCTAGCCGTACTCTGGGGCCCATGCAGACCTCGCCGGACCGGCACGAGTATCCCGCCCACTGGGAAGCCGACGTGGTGCTGCGCGACGGGGGTACCGCGCGCATCCGGCCCATCACCGTTGATGACGCCGATCGCCTGGTCAGCTTCTATGAGCAGGTCTCCGACGAGTCGAAGTATTACCGCTTCTTCGCGCCGTACCCTCGCCTGTCCGCCAAGGACGTCCACCGCTTCACGCACCACGACTTTGTGGACCGGGTGGGACTCGCGGCCACGGTCGGCGGCGAGTTCATCGCCACCGTACGCTACGACCGGATCGGCGCGGACGGAACGCCCGCGTCCGCACCCGCCGACGAGGCCGAGGTCGCCTTCCTCGTGCAGGACGCCCACCAGGGCCGCGGAGTCGCCTCCGCCCTGCTCGAACACATCGGCGCCGTCGCCCGCGAGCGCGGCATCCGGCGGTTCGCCGCCGAGGTGCTGCCCGCCAACACCAAGATGATCAAGGTGTTCACGGACGCCGGCTACACCCAGAAGCGCAGCTTCGAGGACGGCGTCGTCCGTCTGGAGTTCGACCTCGAACCCACCGACCGCTCCCTGGCCGTGCAGTACGCGCGCGAACACAGGGCCGAGGCCCGCTCGGTGCAGCGGCTGCTCGCCCCCGGCTCGGTCGCCGTCATCGGCGCCGGTCGCACGCCGGGCGGCGTGGGCCGCAGCGTCCTCGGCAACATCCGGGACGCCGGATACACCGGCCGCCTCTACGCCGTGAACAAGGCCCTCCCGGAGGGACAGAAGGAGCTCGACGGGGTGCCCGCCCACCGCTCGGTGCGGGACATCGACGGCCCCGTGGACCTCGCGGTCGTCGCCGTGCCGGCCGAGCACGTCACGGAGGTCGTCACCGAGTGCGGCGAACACGGCGTGCAGGGGCTGGTCGTGGTGTCCGCCGGGTACGCCGAGAGCGGCCCCGAGGGGCGCGAACGCCAGCGCGCCCTCGTGCGGCACGCGCGCACGTACGGCATGCGGATCATCGGCCCGAACGCCTTCGGCATCATCAACACCTCCCCGGAGGTACGCCTCAACGCCTCCCTCGCCCCCGAGGTGCCGCGCCCCGGCCGCATCGGACTGTTCGCCCAGTCCGGCGCCATCGGCATCGCCCTGTTGTCCCGGCTGCACCGGCGCGGCGGCGGCGTCACGGGCGTGACCGGCGTCTCCACCTTCGTCTCCTCCGGCAACCGTGCCGACGTCTCCGGCAACGATGTCCTGCAGTACTGGTACGAGGACCCCGACACCGACGTCGTCCTCATGTACCTGGAGTCCATCGGCAACCCCCGCAAGTTCGCCCGCCTCGCCCGCCGCACCGCCGCCGCCAAGCCCCTGGTCGTCGTCCAGGGCGCACGGCACGGCGCCGCTCCCCAGGGGCACGCCGTCCGGGCGACCCGGCTGCCGCACGCGACCGTGTCGGCGCTGCTGCGGCAGGCCGGGGTCATCCGCGTCGACACGATCACCGAGCTGGTCGACGCGGGCCTGCTGCTCGCCCGCCAGCCTCTGCCGGCCGGCCCCAGGGTGGCGATCCTGGGCAACTCGGAGTCGCTCGGCCTGCTCACCTACGACGCGTGTCTCGCCGAGGGACTGCGACCGCACCCCCCGCAGGACCTGACCACCGCGGCCTCGGCGGCCGACTTCTACACCGCCCTGTCGCGTGCCCTGGCCGACGACCGGTGCGACGCCGTCGTCGTCACCGCCATACCGGCGGTGGGGGAGGGCCCGGTCGGCGACGCCGCCCTCGCGCAGGCCCTGCGCTCGGCATCGGCCGCGGCCCCGTCGAAGCCGGTCCTGGTGGTCCACGTGGAGCTCGGCGGCCTGGCGGAGGCCCTGTCGGCGGCGGCGAGCACGGCACCGCAGGCAGACTCGGGCAATTTGCCGCAAAACCCACCGAGTCCGACGCCGGCCTCGGAACAACTCCCCGCCCCCGAGGCTGCCACCGAGGCCGCCGCCGAGGTCGCCCCCCAGG
>NZ_JAIGQA010000101.1:0-29309 GCF_019733245.1 Streptomyces sp. WAC04114 | reverse complement strand
GGAACTGCGGGTCCGCTCCGAGTCCGACGACCCGGCGGCCGACTCCGCCGGACACACCTCAGGCGCCCGCAACCTGCCCGCCGCGCCGTACGCCACTTCTCCCTCGTCGGCGTCGTCTGGGACGACCCGGACGCCGAACTGCACGGCCGCGTCCAGGTCCGCACCCGCGCCGCCGGCACCGGCACCTGGTCGGGCTGGCAGGACGTGGAGACCCACAACGCCGACCACGCCGCCGACCCGGACACCCCCGAGCGGGCCTCGGGCCGCGTCCGCGGTGCCACGGCCCCGCTGTGGGTCGGCGACTCCGACGGCGTGGAACTGCGGGTCCGCTCCGAGTCCGACGACCCGGCGGCCGACTCCGCCGGACACACCTCAGGCGCCCGCAACCTGCCCGCCGCGCCCCCACTGCCCTCGGGCCTCCGGCTCGAACTCGTCGACCCCGGTGAGGACGAGGACGCAGCCCTCGGCACCGAGGAAGGCCCCCGCGCCGCCGGCGCCCCGAACGCCGAGACCTCCGCCGCCACCGAGGCCCTCGCCGCCACCGAGTCCTCTCTCGTCAATGCCGAACTCGCCCCCCTCGGCGCCACCGAGATCGCGGCACTGAACCGTGCCGAGACCGAGCAGGAATACCTCGCCCTCAACGCGGGCGAGCTGACGGAGCGGCAACTGCAGGCCAAGCCGTACGTCGGACCGCGCCCCGGTATCGTCACGCGGCGCGGCTGGGGGGCGAACGAGGGGTTGCGGGAGAGCGGCTTCCGCTACACGAAGAAGGTCAAGGCGGCCTTCGTGCACCACACGGCCAGCGGCAACAACTACCGCTGCTCGCAGGTCCCGTCACTCATCCGCAGTATCTACCGCTACCACGTCAAGAGCATGGGCTGGCGGGACATCGGCTACAACTTCCTCATCGACAAGTGCGGAAAGATCTACGAGGGCCGCGCCGGGGGCGTGGCGAAGCCGGTCCTCGGCGCGCACACCCTGGGTTTCAACAGCAACAGCATGGGGATCGCCGTCCTCGGGACCTACGGCGCCACCAAGCCGTCGAAGTCCGCGGTCAAGGCCGTCGCCCGGCTGACCGCGTGGAAGCTGGGGCTGTACCGGGTGAATCCGAAGGGGAAGACGAACCTGACGTCCGCCGGCAGCAATCTCCACCGAAAAGGTAAGAAGGTCCGACTGAACGTGATCTCGGGGCACCGGGACGGCTTCAAGACCGAGTGCCCGGGACGCAAGCTCTACGGAAAGCTCGGCTCGGCCCGCTCCAAGGCGGCCCGCTACCAGGGTCGCTGAGCACACGTTCACCGCCTACGGGGGGCAGGGGGCGGCATGCCGCACGGCCAACGAAGGCGCCACGGAACGGTCTGCATACACTGACCGGCCGAAAGAGAGTTCGGCCGGTCCCGGCAGGAAGCAGAGACGACACGTGACTGAAGCGATCCTCCTGGTCGGCGGCAAGGGCACCCGGCTGCGCCCGCTCACGGTGCACACGCCCAAGCCCATGGTCCGGGCGGCCGGAGTGCCCTTCCTCACGCACCAGCTGGCGAGAGCGAGAGCCGCGGGTGTCGAGCACATAGTCCTGGCCACGTCCTACCTGGCCGAGGTCTTCGAGCCGTACTTCGGTGACGGCGCCGCGCTCGGGCTGCACATCGAGTACGTCACGGAGGAGGAGCCGCTCGGCACCGGCGGCGCCATCCGCAACGTGGCCTCCCGGCTGCACTCCGGCCCCGACGACCCGGTCCTGATCTTCAACGGCGACATCCTGACGGGCCTGGACATCCGGGCCCTGGTCGACACCCACGAGACGACGGGCGCGGACGTCTCCCTGCACCTCACCAAGGTCACGGACCCGCGCGCCTACGGTCTGGTCCCCACGGACGACACGGGCAGGGTCCAGGCCTTCCTCGAGAAGCCGCAGACGCCCGAGGAGATCGTCACCGACCAGATCAACGCGGGGGCGTACGTCTTCCGCCGCTCGGTCATCGACTCGATCCCGCTGGGCCGCCCGGTCTCGGTGGAACGGGAGACCTTCCCCGGCCTCCTCTCGGCCGGAGCCCACCTCCAGGGCATGGTCGACTCGACGTACTGGCTGGACCTCGGCACCCCGGCCGCCTTCGTCCGCGGCTCGGCGGACCTGGTCCTCGGCCGCGCCCCCTCGCCCGCCGTCCCCGGCCGCTGCGGCGACCGCCTGGTCCTGCCCACGGCGCAGGTCGCGTCCGACGCGAAGCTGTCGGGCGGCACGGTGGTGGGCGAGGGCGCCTTCGTCGCCGAGGGCGCGCGGATCTTCGGCAGCACGATCATGCCCGGCGCGGTCATCGAACCGGGCGCGGTCATCACCGACTCCCTGATCGGCACGAGGGCCCGCGTCGGTCAGCGCTCGGTCCTCACGGGCACGGTCATAGGCGACGGCGCGGTGATCGGCTCCGACAACGAACTCCTGGAGGGCGCCCGCATCTGGTGCGACGCCCGCATCCCGGCGGGAGCGGTCCGCTTCTCATCGGACCAGTAGGCGGGGACCGCCGTTGCGAGCACGCGTGCCGCCCCCGCCGGGCGTGCGCAGCCGCCCAGCTGCGGGCATGCGTGCCGCTGGGGGCGGCACGGGTGGGCGTGGGGGTCCCCCCTGCTCGAGCGAAGCCGAGAGCTTGGGGGAGGCACCTCGTCGCGCCGAGTTGCGCACCCACCCGCCCCCGGCACCAACGCCGAGCACCAAGCTGCCCGCACCTCAGGGTGACGGCCGCGGACTGAGCACGCGCATGCGGCGGTCGTACGTACGGTCCCTTTACGGGGTTCGGGACGCCATGCTGTCCAGGGCCGGGACTACGGGGGCGGGATGACGCAGGTGGGGGTGGCTGTGGAGGCCGGTCATGCCCGCTACACCTACCGGTTGCGCGTGTCGGCTACCGCTCGTGCGGCCTTGTGGCGGAGTGGGACCGGTGCCGTTGGCTGTGGAACGAGTGTGTGGCGAAGTCCAGGGCTGTGTATCTGCACAACAAGGCGAGTGGTGAGACGCGGTCGTGCGGCCCTAGGCAGCTCGACCGGATGCTGACCGAGGCCCGGAAGACGATCCCGTGGCTGGGGCAGGGCTCGTCGGTTGTCCAGCAGCAGGTCATCCGCGACTTCGGCCGCTCCCGCGCCAAGGCGCAAGACGTCAAAGCGCGCCTACCCATGGCACGCCGGGCGGGGATGCCCACGCACAAGAAGAAGCGTGAGGCGCTGGCGACCCTGAACTACACCCGGCGTGGGTTCCGGTTGAAGGACGGCGGTCTGTATCTGGCGGGCGGGATTGTGGTGAGGATGGTGTGGTCGCGGGAGTTGCCCACGGAGCCGTCCTCGGTGCGCGTACAGCCGGCATCGAGGGGTTACCGCGAGGTGCGGAAGCTGCGGGCGAAGGCGTACAAGAAGGTCACCCGGCAGCGCCAGGACACCGGCCGGAAGTGGGCCAAGAAGGTGGTCCGCAACCACGACGCTGTCGCTGTGGGGGACTTCCGTCCGAAGCTCCTGGCCAAGAGCACCATGGCGCGCAAGGCCGCGGACGCCGCCATCGGCGCCACCAAGAAGGCCCTGGTCGAAATGGGCCGCAAGCACGGGCGGGACATCCGCCTGGTCCACCCCGCGCACACCACGATGGACTGCGCCAACTGCATGACGAGAGCCAAGCATGCACTGCCGCTGGGTGAGCGCACCTACACCTGCACCGCATGCGGGACCGTGTCCCCACGGGACAAGAACTCCGCACGCGTGATGCTCCACCGGGCTGGTCTCAACCCGGCTGGCGCTGACGGCGCAAGACCTCCTGGAGCGCCGCTCCAGGAGGCAGCCTGAGCCAGGAATCCCCTTCCCACAGGGAGGGGGAGGATTCAAAACTGCCCGATATCCCACCGAGGCATCTTCGGCACCCTCCGCGCCGGCACCCTCCCGCTCAGCAGAATCAACCGGGCCGCCCGATGCCGCTGCCCCGCGTACGGCTCCAGCAGCTCCAGCATCACCGCGTCATCCGCGTCCCGGTCCCCGGCCAGCGCCCACCCCACGATCCCGGGCAGATGCAGATCCCCCACCGTCACCTCGTCCGCCGCACCATGACTGCGCTGCACCGTCTCCGCGGAGGTCCACGGCCCGATCCCCGGCACCAGCTCCAGCCGCGCGCGAGCCGCCCCGGGCTCCATTCCCACCGCCTGCTCCAGCCGCGCAGCGACCCGCACGGCACGCAGGATCGTCGACGCCCGCTTGTTGTCGACCCCGGCCCGATGCCACTCCCACGACGGGATCAACGCCCACGTCCGCGGCGCCGGCATCACGTACATGCGCGCGGGCGCGGGCCCCGGCGCCGGCTCCCCGAACTTCCGCACCAGCAGCCGCCACGCCCGGTACGCCTCGTCGGCCGTGACCTTCTGCTCCAGGATCGACGGGATCAACGACTCCAGCACGAGCCCGCTCCGCGTCAGCCGCAACCCCGGCCGCCGATGCCGGGTCGACGCCAGCAGCCGGTGCCGCGGCACGAACACCGACGGATCGTCCGCGGCCCCGAGCAGCTCCGGCAATCGCTCCAGCAGCCACTCGGCCCCGGGCCCCCAGGCCTGCCCGCGCACCCCACCGCCGTACGCGCACACCCGCAGCGTTCCCGGCCCGGCCGGAGTGAGGCTGGTCCGCCACACGGACCCGTCCGGCGTCGTTTGGAACGTCGGATCGCCGGGCCCGCGCCGCAACGGCCCGAGCACCAGCCCGAGATCCAGCGGCCCGTCCGGCACCCACTCCCGCAGCCGGCCCGGTCCCGCCGCCTGCCGCGGCATCCCCGCGGGCACGGCGACATGCCCACCGCGCACCGTCGTGCGAGTGGGCCGCTGAGCGAACCGTCCTGCCATGAAAGTCGTCCCTGGATCCGTAAGGAGCAGCCCTACGAGCGTAGGCGCCGCCCGGCAGCTGTCACCGCTCTGTCACCGCACCTCGATGAACGCCCCCGCATCCCGCTCGGGCCGGGGCCGGGGCTCCTCCGCCGGATGCCCGACGGCCACCGCCCCCATCGGGTCCCAGTCCGCGGGCAGGTCCAGCACCTCGCGCACCACGTCCCGGCAGAACATCGTCGACGACACCCAGGCCGACCCCAGCCGCTCCCCGGCCAGCGCGACCAGGAAGTTCTGCACGCCCGCGCCCGTGGCGACCACGAACATCTCCCGCTCGGCGCCGTCCCGCCGGGGGTCGCCGTAGGTGTGCGAGCCGTCCATGACCAGGCAGGGCACGACGAGGTACGGCGCGTTGCGCAGGACGTCCCCGCGCCGGACCCGTTTGGCGATGGACTCCTCGCTCTTGCCGTCCCGGCGCAGATCGGCGATCCAGGCGTCCTTCATGGCGTCGAGCAGCCGTGTCCGCGCTTCCTCCGACTCCAGCAGGACGAACCGCCAGGGTGTCGTGTGGTGCGGTGCCGGTGCCGTCACGGCCGCGGCCACGGCCCGCCGTACGGCATTCGCGTCGACGGGCTCGTCCGTGAAGGACCGGACCGTACGCCGCTGGGTCACGGCCAGCCGTACCGCCTCGGAGGTGCCGAGGCGGAACATGTCGTCGCGCGCGCCGCGGACCATGGCCCGGGCGCCCTCGCCGCGGTCGCCCTCCGCCACCAGGTGCGGGAGCCCGCGCACCACGGCGACGGGCAGCCCCGCGGCCTTGCCCTTGACCAGGTCGCCGGCGGCGGCGAGTTCGTCGGCCGTGGCGACGACGGTGGCGCTGAGCGGATTGCCGTACGCGTCCGTGCCGCCGCGCAGGTCGTCGAGCACGCGCACTCCGGCGGCGCCGATCGCGACGTCCGTGAGCCCGGCCCGCCAGGGCCGCCCGAAGGTGTCGGTGACGACGACGCCGACGTCCACCCCGAGGGCGTCGCGCAGCCCCTCCCGGATGGCGCGGGCCGAGGCGTCCGGGTCCTCGGGCAGCAACAGCACCGTCCCGGAGGGGGTGTTGGACGCGTCCACCCCGGCGGCGGCCATGATCAGGCCCTGCCGGTTCTCGACGATCCGCAGGGCGCCGCGCCGGGCCACCACCCGGACCGTCTCGGCGTCGATCGCGGCCTCCCGGTCGGCGGCCTCGACGATCCGGCCCTCCGCCTTGGACACGATCTTCGAGGTGACGAGCAGCACGTCCCCGTCGGCCAGGCCGGGCTCGGCGGCCGCGATCAGCTTGGCCAGGTCGTCCCCGGCCGCGACCTCCGGTATGCCGCCCACGGCCCACACCCGGTACCCGGCGGGTCCATGCGTCGCGTCGCTCACGCCCCCCGCACCTCCTCGGCCAGCGCCAGCGCCTCCTGGGCCATCCGCGCGGTCGCGTCGGTGTCGCTCATCATCAGCGGCACGGCCCGGCAGCGGATCCCGGCCGCCTCGACCTGCTCCACCGCGCCCGCGTCCACCGAGTCGACGAGCCAGCCGTCCAGCAGGCCCGAGCCGTAGTGCTCGGCCACCGCCGTCGCGGTCGACTCGACGCCCACGGCGGCGAGCACCTTGTCGGCCATGCCCCGCACGGGCGCGTCACCGACGATGGGGGAGAGGCCGACGACCGGCACCCCGGCGTCGGCGATCGCCTCCCGGATGCCGGGCACGGCGAGGATCGTGCCGATCGACACGACCGGGTTGGACGGCGGGAAGAGGATCACGTCGGCCTCGGCGATGGCCTCCAGGACGCCCGGCGCGGGCTTCGCCTGGTCGGCGCCCACCGGCACGACGGCCCGGGCGGGCACCGAGGCGCGCAGCCGCACCCAGTACTCCTGGAAGTGGATCGCCTTGGTCTCGCCGTCCATCTCGACGGCCACATGGGTCTCGACGCGGTCGTCGGACATGGGGATCAGGCGCACGCCCGGCTTCCAGCGGTCGCACAGCGCCTCCGTCACCGCGCTCAGCGGGTATCCGGCGCCGATCATCTGGGTCCGCACGATGTGCGTGGCGAAGTCCCGGTCGCCGAGGCCGAACCACTCGGGCCCGACGCCGTACGCCGCGAGCTCCTCCTTCAGGTGGAAGGTCTCGTCGGCGCGACCCCAGCCCTGCTCCTCGTTGATGCCGCCGCCGAGCGTGTACATCACCGTGTCGAGGTCCGGGCAGACCTTCAGCCCGAAGAGGTGGATGTCGTCCCCGGTGTTGCCGATGACCGTGATGTCCGCGTCCGGGACGGCCTGCTTCAGACCACGCAGGAACCGGGCACCGCCGATGCCGCCTGCCAGAACCACAATGCGCATGGGCGACAGTCTTGCAGGCGGCTACGACATCCGGGTCAGGCAGTCACGGCACCCGGCAGGGCCCGGGCCTCGCAGTGCGGGGCCGTGTGCATCGGCATCTCGGTGAGGCCCGGGTAGTAGACGTGCAGGCTCACCGCCGGCTCCAGCGCGTCGTTGACGACTTCGTGCACGTACCCCGGCGCGAACACGCGCTGCGCGCCGGCCCGCAACGCGCGCGTGCCCCGCTCCGTGCGCTCGGTCAGCGTGCCGTCCAGGACGGTCAGCACACCGGAGGAGCGGCCGTGGTCGTGCAGTCCGCTGCCCTGGCCGGGCACCCAGGACAGCAGCCACACCTCGTAGCCGGGACCGGTGCGCAGCCGGTGGTACCAGCGGCTGGCCGCGTCGTAGCGGACGAGGTGCTCCCACTGGGAGCGGTCCTCGGCGATCGAGCGGGCCAGTCCGACGAACTCGGCGACGGTGGCCGGGTGCTCGCGTGGGGTCTGCAGGAGGTGGGTGACTTCGAGGATGTCACCGGCGATCTGGAGGTCGCTGTCGCTGTTCATGGGGTGCGTGGTTCCTCAGTGAAAGAAGGTCAGAGGGAACGAAGCCGAGATGCGGGTGGCCCGGCCTTCAGCTGGAGCGGGTGTGGCTCAACAGCTGGAACAGCAACAGCTACAGCGAGCGCGGGCAGCACCGTGGGACCCGGCGGTGCGGGTCGAGGTGAGCGCCAAGTTCGCGAGCATGCCCACAAGGACACCGGTTCACACCTTCACTGTCAACTCGACACCCGGTATGTGGGATGTGGTTCACCTCATCCGGTCGATCGCTCAGATGAAAGGTTTGTTCATGGCCCGTCCGGGACACATGGCGTCCACCGGGCGCACAAACCCCGTTGCGTACTCGTGATCCGACTGTGATCCGTTTCGCTTCGGCGTGCGTGTCGGAACGAGATCGAACTCCTGGGCGTCCTTCTCCGTACAGGTCTGCGAGGGGTCCGTCGGAAGGTGTGAACCCGCAGGGGCTCCGTCGGTGTGTCAGGTTTTATGGTGATTTGAACACTTTCCGCATGGGCTTGGTTCCGCAGAGTGAATAAGGGGCTCAATAGCAGATCTCGGCTTGACTCGCCCGGAGCAGCACACTTGTAATTTCACTCGTGTCGTTCAGCCGGAATCGGTAACGGCTAGATCACGGGGACGCGAAGACAGACGAGGGGCGCACATGACCGAGACGGTGCAGCAACTGCTGGTCGACGATGCGGACGAGGAACTCGGCTGGCAGGAGCGCGCGCTGTGCGCCCAGACCGACCCCGAGTCCTTCTTCCCCGAGAAGGGCGGCTCGACCAGGGAGGCCAAGAAGGTCTGCCTCGCCTGTGAGGTCCGCTCCGAGTGCCTCGAGTACGCCCTCGCCAACGACGAGCGATTCGGCATCTGGGGCGGCCTGTCCGAGCGGGAGCGCCGTCGGCTGAAGAAGGCCGCCGTCTGACCCCCACCCCTCTTCGTGAACGGCCCGTCGCCCGTGGGTTATCCACAGGCGGCGGGCCGTCTTCCGTGCAGCCGATAGTGTGGTCGCTCGTCCGAGACGCCCCGCCGCCCCCACCGGGCGCAGGCGTCCACCGCAGTCCACCGAACCGGGGCCCGTACCTCGATGTCCGTGCACAGCCACCCGGCAGCTCATCACGACACCGCTGCCACACCTGAGTTCCCGCGTCATGTGGTGACCGCGGTCCTCGTCTCCCACGACGGCGCCCGCTGGCTGCCCGACGCGCTCGCCGGACTGCTCGGCCAGGAGCGGCCCGTCCAGTTCGCGATGGGGGCCGACACCGGCAGCGCGGACACCTCCGCCCAGCTGGTCACCGACGCCCTCGGCGCCGACCGCGTGCTGCACCTCGCCCGCCGCACCGGCTTCGGCCAGGCCGTCGAGGAGTGCGGCCGCGTCGCCCCGGTCCTCACCCCGGACGAGCTGCCGTACCTGAAGCGCCCCAGCGGCTGGGACCCGGTCACCCGCTCGTGGCGCGACGACGCCTACGACCTGCCCGAGCTGCCGCACGGCGAGCCGGTGCAATGGCTGTGGCTGCTGCACGACGACTGCGCCCCGGATCCCGACGCCCTGGCCCAGCTGCTGCGGGTCGTGGACAACGAGTACGAGCTGGGCCGCGAGGACGTGGCCGTCGTGGGCCCCAAGCTCCGCGGCTGGTACGACCGGCGGCAGCTGCTGGAGGTCGGCGTCTCCATCGCCAACTCCGGCCGCCGCTGGACGGGCCTCGACCGCCGCGAACAGGACCAGGGCCAGCACGACCACGTCCGGCCCGTGCTGTCCGTGTCCACCGCCGGCATGCTCGTCCGCCGCGACGTCTTCGAGCAGCTCGGCGGATTCGACCGCCACCTGCCCCTCATGCGCGACGACGTCGACCTGTGCTGGCGCGCCCACGCCGCCGGCTACCGCGTCCTGGTCGCCCCCGAGGCGGTCGTCCGGCACGCCGAGGCGTCCAGCCGCGAGCGCCGCACGGTCGACTGCATGGGCCGTACGGCGGCCTCCCCGCACAAGGTCGACAAGGCCGGCGCCGTCTACACCCTGCTCGTCAACTCGCGTACGGCCGTGCTCCCCTGGGTGATGCTGCGGATCGTGCTCGGCACGCTGCTGCGCACCGTGGCCTACCTCGTCGGCAAGGTTCCCGGGCAGGCCGTCGACGAGATCCGGGGCCTGATGGGCACCCTGCTCCGGCCCGAGCGGATCCTCGCCGGTCGTCGCGGCAGAGGCGCACCCCAGATCGACAAGGGCGAGATGCGGGCGCTGTTCCCGCCGCCCGGTGCGACCGTCCGCGTCACCGTCGAGCAGGTCGCGAGCAGCCTCGTCGGCCGTTCCGACCCGGAGGCCGCGGCCGGCGCCGGACGGCACGGCAGCGCCGTCGAGTCGGGCCCCGGCGGCGACGACGCCGACTTCCTGGAGATCGAGCAGTTCGCCCGGCTCAAGCGCATCGCGCGCAAGCCCGGCCCGGTCCTCTTCCTGGTGCTGCTGCTCGTCTCCCTGGTCGCCTGCCGCCAGCTCCTCGGCGGCGGCGCGCTCGCGGGCGGCGCCCTGCTGCCCGCCCCCGCCGACTCGAGCGAGCTGTGGTCGCGCTATCTGGACGCCTGGCACCCGGTCGGCGCCGGCGGCACCTCGTCCGCGCCGCCGTACGTCGCGCTCGTGGCGATGCTGGCGTCCCTGCTGTTCGGCTCGACCGGCCTGGCCGTCACGGTCCTGCTCGTCTGCTCGGTGCCGCTGGCCGGCGTCGCCGCCTACTTCGCCTCCCGCCCGCTCGTCGAGTCCCGGCTGCTGCGCGCCTGGGCGGCCGTCGTCTACGCCTTCCTGCCCGCCGCCACCGGCGCCCTCGCCGGCGGCCGCATCGGCACCGCCGTCCTGGCCGTGCTGCTGCCGCTCATCGCCCGCGCGGGCATCGCGGCCGGCGGCCTGACGAACTCCTCCGGAGCCCGCGGCAGCTGGCGAGCCACCTGGGCCTACGCGCTGCTGCTCACCATCACCACCGCCTTCACGCCGATCGTCTGGCCCATCGCGCTGCTCCTCGGCGTCGGACTGCTGGTGCTGCGCCGGAGCGACATCACGGCCTACGGGCTGCGGTTCCTCGCCCAGCTCGGCACCCCCCTGTTGCTCCTCGCGCCCTGGTCGCTCACGCTGCTCCCGTTCGGCTTCCTCAAGGAAGCGGGCCTCGCGTACGACCCCTCGGCGGCCTCACCCGTCGACCTCCTCGGCGCCAGCCCGGGCGGCCCCGGCACCGTCAGCGGCCTCATGCTCATCGGCATCGTGCTCGCCGCCCTCGCCGCCCTGGTCCGTTCGGAGCGCCAGTCGGGCATCTGGACGGCCTGGGCGGTCGCCCTGACCGGCTTCGTCTTCGCGGTCCTGTCCAACAACTCCACCTGGGCCGGCCCGGCGACCCTCGTCTACGGCATCGCGCTCCTCGCGGCCGCCGCGCTCGGCGCCGACGGGGCACGCGCGCGCGTGGCCGAGCAGAGCTTCGGCTGGCGCCAGCCGGTCGCCGTGCTGATCGCCTTCGCCTCCGCCGCCGGTCCGCTGCTCATCGCCGCCGGCTGGATGATCCGCGGCGCCGACGGCCCCCTGGAGCGGCGCGACCCGACCCAGGTCCCCGCGTTCGTCGCCGAGGAGAGCGGCACCCGCGACCAGGCCCGCACCCTCGTCCTCGACAGCGACTCCGGCGCCCGCGTCGGCTACATGCTGGTCCGCGGTTCCGGCGCCCGCCTCGGCGACGGCGAGATCGCCGCGGCCGACGGCGAGAACGGCAGGCTCGACAAGGTCGTCGCCAACCTGGTAGCGGGCTCCGGTGCCGACCAGGCCGACCAGCTCGGCGGCTTCGCCGTGCGCTACGTCCTCGTCCACCAGGGCGCGCCCCGCGAGGTCACCCGCGTTCTGGACGCCACACCCGGCCTGACCCGGCTCAGCCAGCAGGCGGGCGGCGCGCTGTGGCGCGTCAACCGTGAGGTCGCGCGCGCCATGATCGTCCCCGCCTCCGGCACCCCGAAGCCCGTCGCCGCCGGACCCGTCGACATCCACACCACGATCCCGACCGGCGCCGGCGGACGCGTGCTGCGCCTCGCCGACACCGCCTCCGACGGCTGGTCCGCCACGCTCGACGGCAAGCCGCTGACCCGCACCACGGTCGACGGCTGGGCCCAGGGCTTCGAACTCCCCGCCACCGGCGGCCGGCTGGACGTCACCTACGACGACCCGATCGGCCACACGGCCTGGCTGTGGGCCCAGGGCCTCCTCGCCGTCGTCCTGGTCGTGCTCGCCCTGCCCGGCCGGCGCCGCGACATCGACGACGACCTCCCCGATGAGCCGGCCGTTCCGGCTCAGGCCGTCGCCGGCGAGGGCCGCCGCGCCCGCCGCCTGCGCGCCCAGGCGGAGGCCGAGGCCGAGGAGAGCGCGGACCCCGAGGAGTTCCCGCCCCCGCAGCCGGAGCAGCCGCCGGCGGCGGTGCCCCAGCAGCAGAACCACGGGGTGGGGGTCCCCCCGGGCGAGGATGTTCGAGCCTGGGGGAGGGACAACGCCGGCTACCAGCCCGGCGAGTACGCGGGCTACGGCGACCAGTACCAGAACACCCCGTACCCGGCGGACGCCTACGGGCAGCAGTACCAGGCGGACCCCTACCAGGGCGGCCAGTACGACCCGTACGCGTACGGGGGGCAGGGGCAGGGGCAGAACCCGCCGTACGACCAGCAGGGCTACGACCAGTCCTACCAGCAGGGCTACGGCACGCCGTACGACCCGGCGCAGCAGCACCACCCCCACGGCACGGGCAGTGAGCGTCCCGACGGGAGCCAGCAGTGAACCGCACCACCCTGTCCCTGATCGCCGGCACGACCGCGCTCGCCGCCGTCACCGGCTTCGCCGCGCTGTCCGCCCCGGACGCCCCGGGCACGGACACCGCCGCCAAGGCGGCCGCCCAACTGCCCGTGGAGCGTACGAGCCTGCTGTGCCCGGCGCCCAGTACGTCCGACCTCGCCGAGACGTCCTACACCTCCTTCACGCCCGTCACGAAGGGCACCGGGAGCGGCGGCAAGGCCGAACTCCGGGAGGCGGACGAGGAGTCGGCCGACGCCCCGGCCGACGGCGAGGACAAGGGCACGGGCAAGGACGGCGGGAAGTCGGGCGATAACAAGCCCGTCAAGCCCGTGCTGACTCCCAAGGAGCCCGGCAAGCCGGTCACCGGCGACAGCTCCGGCGGCGACGCACCCGCCCGCGTCGGCACCGCGGACGGCAGGTTCGCGCCCGGCTGGACCGTCCAGGAGACGACCGAGGTCGCCGCGGGGACCGGACGCGGCCTGCAGGGCGTCAACTGCACGGCTCCGGACACGGACTTCTGGTTCCCCGGCGCCAGCACGGACGCCGACCGCACCGACTACGTCCACCTGACGAACCCCGACGACTCGGCCGCCGTGGTCGACATCGAGCTCTACGGCAAGGACGGCGCCCTGAAGTCCGAGGTGGGGGAGGGCATCACGATCCCGCCGCACTCCAGTGAGCCGGTCCTGCTGTCCACCCTCACCGGCGAGCGGCAGACCAACCTCACGGTGCACGTCAACGTCCGCAGCGGACGCGTCGGCGCCGCCGTGCAGGCCTTGGACGACAGGCTCGGCGGCGACTGGCTGGCCGCGTCCACGGACCCGTCGGGCAGCCTGGTCCTGCCCGGCATCCCCAAGGACGCCACCTCCGTACGCCTGGTCGCCCTCACCCCGGGCGACGCCGACGCGGACCTGAAGGTGCGCCTCGCCTCCCCCTCCGGGCCGATCACCCCGGCCGGGCACGAGACGGTGCACGTCAAGGGCGGCATGACCACCGCCGTCGACCTGGGCGACGTCACCCGCGGCGAAGCGGGCTCCCTGGTGCTGACCCCCACGGACCGGTCCGTGCCGGTCGTGGCGGCCCTGCGGGTCGTACGCGGCAAGGGCGACAAGCAGGAGACGGCGTTCATCCCGGCGACCCGCCCCGTCGGCACGCGCGCGACGTCCGCCGACAACAGCGGCAAGGGCAGCACCCTGTCCCTGACGGCCCCCGGCGCCGCCGCCACGGTCAAGGTCACGGCCTCGGCCGGCAGCGAGGGCGGCACTCCGGTGTCGAAGACGTACACGATCAAGGCCGGCACGACCCAGGACATCGAGCCCCCGGTCCCCGGCGGCCTGAAGGGCACCTACGCGCTCACGGTCGAGCCGGTCTCCGGCGGCCCGGTCTACGGGGCCCGCACCCTGACGGCGAGCGAGGACGGCGTCCCCGCCTTCACCGTGCAGACACTGCCGGACGACCGGGGGACGGTGGCGGTGCCGGAGGCGGACGAGGACCTGTCGGTTCTCCAGAAGTAGCTTCGCCGGGCCGGAGGACACCTCCGGCCCGGCGAACCCCGCCGTACCGCCTAGCCCTGGTCCTCGCCGTACCGCGGATCCACCGTCTCCGGCGTCAGCCCGAGCAGCTCGGCGACCTGCTCCACGACGACCTCGTGCACCAGTGCCGCCCGCTCGTCGCGCCCCTTGGTGCGGATCTCGACGGGCCGCCGGTAGACGACCACGCGCGCGGGTCGGCCCTCGCGCGCGCTGATCGTGCCGCCGAGCGGAACGGCCTCGTCGTTCCACGCCTGGCCGGGCCCGTCCAGCCGCGGCACCTCCAGGACCAGGAAATCGATGTCGGCGAGCTGCGGCCACCGCCGCTCCAGGCGCTCCACGGAGTCCTGCACCAGATCGGCGAACGCCTCCGCGCGGCTCGCGGCGAGCGGCACCTGCGGCGGTGCGATCGGGCCGCGCATGCCCCGTCCGTGGCGATCACGACGGCGGGGCCCGGGGGCGGCGGCACGGGGCGTTACGGGCTTGTCCATCACTGGTGAAGCGTAGTCCCCGCCGCGCCCCCGTGCCCGGCACCGCACTGCGGCACGGACGGCTTCCGGCCGCGCCACGCGCCATGTCGTTACATGACCATTCAAGCCAAGGTTGGGCTCAAATCCGTATCCCGACGAGACCGGTGACCTCATGGCAATTGAGGGTTTTATGACGACTGTTGACCGCTTGACGGACCGTTCGACACCTCGGACGGTGATGTCCTGCCAGGTCAGAAAGGTGCGCTCAAAAGAGTGTGTGGGGTGCTTCACAGCACGACACGGGGGAGTGACCTGGTGGAGAGTCGTCGCGGCCCGCTCAAGAGTGCGGTACCGTCCAACGTCGTGAGCCCTGTACGTCGCTGTTCGCGCACCGCTTGCGGCCGTCCCGCCGTCGCGACGCTGACGTACGTCTACGCCGACTCGACCGCGGTCCTCGGCCCGCTCGCCACCTACGCCGAACCCCACTGCTACGACCTGTGCGCCGAGCACTCCGAGCGCCTCACCGCCCCGCGCGGCTGGGAGGTCGTCCGGCTTCTCGACGGCTCCGCCCCGGCCCGCCCCAGCGGCGACGACCTGGAAGCGCTTGCGAACGCCGTGCGCGAGGCGGCCCGCCCTCAGGAGCGGGCGGCCGAGGCGGGCGGCGGGGGCCGTGGGGCCGACCCGCGGGAAGTCGCGCGGCGCGGGCATCTGCGCGTCCTGCGTTCGCCCGACAACTGACCGGTCCCCTCGGTTTCTCCACGCGCGCATCCAATGACGCGAGCTTGGCGCGGACATGACCATTCCGTTGGCCCGGCTGCGCGGGTCGGTGATGCCGGCCTCGAACTCCGGGAAGTACGACAACGCCCTCTTAGGCGCCCTCCAGGTGACCGCCGCCCGCGAGTCCGGACTCTCGCCCGAGCTGCTGGCCGCCGCCAACAGCTCCGGCGGCGTCCTCGGCAAGATGATCTCCCCGCAGAACCTCACCATCGCGTGCGCGGCCGTCGGACTCGCGGGCCGCGAGGGCGACCTGCTGCGCAAGGTGCCGCCCTGGAGCCTGGGCCTGCTGCGGGTGATGTGCCTGATCGTGGTCGGCCAGAGCAGGCCGGTCCTGGGCTGGACGTTGCCCTGACCTGAGGTTACGGCTGGGGGTCTTCCGGCGTCCGCCCGGCGCGTTGTCGGTGGGCGAGGGTAGTTTGGGCGGACCGACAGTACTTTTTCAGGAAGGTTGGCCGTGGCTGCTGATCTGTCGCAGGTCGTGAAGGCGTACGACGTACGCGGGGTCGTCCCCGACCAGTGGGACGAGCCCCTGGCCGAGCTCTTCGGGGCGGCCTTCGTGCGGGTCACCGGCGCGAGCGCCATCACGACCGGGCACGACATGCGGCCCTCCTCACCGGGCCTGTCGCGTGCCTTCGCGCGCGGGGCGGCAGCCCTGGGCGCCGACGTGACGGAGATCGGCCTCTGCTCGACGGACCAGCTGTACTACGCCTCGGGCGCGCTGAACCTCCCGGGCGCCATGTTCACGGCCTCCCACAACCCGGCGCAGTACAACGGCATCAAGATGTGCCGCTCGGGTGCCGCCCCGGTCGGCCAGGACACCGGCCTGACGGAGATCCGTGAACTGGTGGAGGGCTGGAGCGAGTCGGGCGCCCCGGAGCCGGCCGCGAAGGCGGGCACCATCACCGGCCGCGACACGCTGTCGGACTACGCGGCCCACCTGCGCTCCCTGGTCGACCTGACCGCCATCCGCCCCCTGAAGGTCGTCGTCGACGCCGGCAACGGCATGGGCGGGCACACCGTCCCCGAGGTCTTCGCCGGCCTGCCCCTGACCCTGGTGCCGATGTACTTCGAGCTGGACGGCACCTTCCCCAACCACGAGGCCAACCCCCTCGACCCCGCCAACCTCGTCGACCTGCAGAAGCGGGTCCGCGAGGAGGGCGCCGACCTGGGCCTCGCCTTCGACGGCGACGCCGACCGCTGCTTCGTCGTCGACGAGCGCGGCGAGCCGGTCTCCCCGTCGGCGATCACCGCCCTGGTCGCCTCCCGCGAGCTGGCCCGGCACGGCGGCAAGGGCACGATCATCCACAACCTGATCACCTCCTGGTCGGTCCCCGAGGTGGTCGAGGAGAACGGCGGCAGCCCGGTCCGCACCCGCGTCGGCCACTCCTTCATCAAGGCCGAGATGGCCCGCACCGGCGCGATCTTCGGCGGCGAGCACTCCGCGCACTACTACTTCCGCGACTTCTGGAACGCCGACACGGGCATGCTGGCCGCCCTCCACGTCCTCGCGGCCCTCGGCGGCCAGGACGGACCCCTCTCCTCGCTCGTCGCCCAGTACGACCGCTACGCCGGCTCCGGGGAGATCAACTCCACGGTCGCCGACCAGCAGGCCAGCCTCACCGCGATCCGCACCGCGTACGGGGCCCGCGAGGGCATCACCCTGGACGAGCTCGACGGCCTCACGGTCTCCGCCGCAGACTGGTGGTTCAACGTCCGCCCGTCCAACACCGAGCCGCTGCTCCGCCTGAACGCGGAGGCGCGCGACGCCGAGACGATGGCCCGGGTGCGCGACGAGGTGCTGGGGATCATCAGGGGCTGAGGCCCCGCCCCCACCGGCGGTAATCTGACCAGGCACGACCCCAAGCGCCCGCACCTCGAAGGAACCCCTATGCCCCTCGAATCCGGCCTCCTCGAGATCCTCGCCTGCCCGGCCTGTCACGCCTCCCTCACGGAGCAGGACAGCGAACTGATCTGCACCGACACCAGCTGCGGCCTGGCCTACCCCGTCCGCGACGGCATCCCCGTCCTGCTCGTCGACGAGGCCCGCCGCCCCGCGTGACCGGCCGGGGCGCACCCACCCCCGTGACACCCCGGTGCACATAGCCCCCGGCACAGCGGGCACGATCCAGGACACCTCACAACAGACCCCGGCGATGGGAAGCTGCCGCCCATGCTCGACGAATCGCTGCTCGACTCCCCGGAGGGCCTCGCCGAGGCCGACCACCGCGGACTGCTCCGCGGCGCCGCAGAAGCAGGCGCCCGTGTCCGAACCGCGGCCCGCCACGCCGCCGAGGCGGGCGTGGGCGACCTCAAGCCGGACGGCCGCCCCCGCGCGGTCCTCATCGCCGGCCCCGGTGCCGCCGCCACCCACGCCGCCGACCTCATCGGCACGCTCGCCGGCGCCGGCAGCCCGGTCACCCGGCTCGCCCCCACCGGCGTCGCCCCGGCCGCGGGCGCCCTGCGCTGGGAACTGCCCGGCTGGGTCGGCTCCGTGGACCTCCTGCTGATCACCACCCCGGACGGCACCGAACCCGGCCTGTCCCTGCTCGCCGAGCAGGCCTACCGCCGGGGCTGCACCGTCGTGGCCGTGGCTCCCGCCCACACCCCCCTCGCCGAGGCCCTCGCCGGTGTGCACGGCCTGTTCGTCCCCATGGCGACCGCGCCGTACGACCAGGACGAGCCCCTCGCCGCATCCGCCCCCGGTGTCCTGTGGGCCCTGCTCACCCCGCTGCTCGCGCTCCTGGACCGCACGGGCGTGCTCGCCGCCCCGCCGGACGCCCTCGGCAAGGTCGCCGACCGCCTCGACCTCGTCGCCGAACGCTGCGGCCCGGCCATCGCCACGTACAGCAACGCCGCCAAGACCCTGGCCGCCGAACTCTCCGACGCGCTCCCCGTCGTCTGGACCGAGGGCATCTCGGCGGGCCCGGCCGGCCGCCGCTTCGCCGCGGCCCTCGCCGAGCTGTCCGGCACCCCCGCGGTCGTCGCCGAACTCCCCGAGGCCCTCGCCGCCCACAGCGCGCTGCTCGCCGGCCCGCTGGCCGCCAGCGCCGACCCCGACGACTTCTTCCGCGACCGCGTCGAGGAACCACCCGCCCTGCACGCGCGCGTGGTCCTGCTCCGCGACCGCCCCATCGGCGGCCTCACCGCCGCCCCCGGCGCCCGCGAACTCGCCCTCAGCCACGACACACCGATCAGCGAGCTCGAACCGGAGGCCGGCGGCGAACTGGAGACCCTCGCGGAACTGATCGCCATCACGGATTTCGCCGCGGTTTACCTGGCGCTCGCTTCGAGGGCCTGATCTTGCCAGGGACAGCCTGACGCGCCCGCGCCCCGCACACCCAGAGAGAACGCCATGGACCGCCTCGACAACACCGTCCGCCCCTACGCCTGGGGTTCCCCGACCGCCATCCCGCAGCTGCTCGGCGTCGAGCCGACCGGCCGGCCGCAGGCGGAGATGTGGATGGGCGCACACCCGGGCGCACCCTCGCGCACCGACCGGGGCACGCTCGTCGAGGTCGTCGACGCCGACCCCGAGAAGGAACTCGGACCCGCCGCCGTCGCCAGGTTCGGCCCCCGGCTGCCCTTCCTCCTCAAGATCCTCGCCGCCGGCGCCCCGCTCTCCCTCCAGGTCCACCCCGACCTCGCGCAGGCCAAGGAGGGCTACGCGGACGAGGAGCGGCGCGGCATCCCCGTGGACGCCCCGCACCGCAACTACAAGGACGCCAACCACAAGCCCGAACTGATCTGCGCCCTCACCGAGTTCGACGGCCTGTGCGGCTTCCGCGACCCGCTTCAGGCCGCGGCCCTCCTCGACGACCTCGGCGTCGACTCCCTCAAGCCCTACGTCGACCTGCTGCACGCCCACCCCGAGGACGCCGCCCTGCGCGAAGTCCTCACGGCTATCCTCACCGCCGACCCCGACGAGATGTCCCGCACCGTCACGGAAGCGGCCGCCGCCTGCGACCGCCTCGGCGGCGCCTACGCCCCCTACGCCGACATCGCCCACCACTACCCGGGCGACCCCGGCGTCATCGCCGCGATGCTGCTCAACCACGTCCGGCTCCAGCCCGGTGAGGCCCTCTACCTGGGCGCCGGCGTGCCACACGCCTACCTCGACGGCCTCGGCGTCGAGATCATGGCCAACTCCGACAACGTCCTGCGCTGCGGCCTGACCCCCAAGCACGTCGACGTCCCCGAACTCCTGCGCATCGTCCGCTTCCTCCCCAGCGACCCCGGCGTCCTGCGCCCCGAGGCCTCCCCGGACGGCGAGGAGGTCTACGAGACCCCCACCGACGAGTTCCGCCTCTCCCGCTACGTCCTCCCCGAGGCGGGCGCCGCCCACGACCTCACCCGCCCGACCCCGCAGATCCTGCTCTGCACGGCCGGCACCGTCCGGGCCGGCGAACACGACCTGACCCCCGGCGAGTCCGTCTTCGTCCCGGCCGGCGAAAAGGCCGAAGTGTCCGGAACGGGAACGCTTTTCCGGGCCACCGTCGTCGCCTGACCGTTTGGACGGCCCTGTGCCGGTGACCTGACTCACCGCTGCGGCGGCGGGCTGCAACAATGGCCCACCGTCAAGCACGGGCAAAGCCACGGGCGCGCCTCAAGGCGGGCGCCCGGGCCCTGGAACGGCGTACGAAGGGACAACGCGGACATATGAGCGCGTCAGGCGGAACCAAGGCGATCGTGGCGGCACTGGCCGCCAACCTCGCCATCGCGGTAGCGAAGTTCGTGGCGTTCCTCTTCAGCGGCTCGTCATCGATGCTCGCCGAGTCCGTGCACTCCGTCGCCGACTCCGGCAACCAGGCACTGCTCCTGGTCGGCGGCAAGAAGGCGAAGCGCGAGGCCACCCCGCAACACCCCTTCGGCTACGGCCGCGAGCGCTACATCTACGCCTTCCTGGTCTCCATCGTCCTCTTCTCGGTCGGTGGCATGTTCGCCCTCTACGAGGGCTACGAGAAGATCAAGCACCCCCACGAGCTGACGCACTGGTACTGGCCCGTCGGCGTCCTGGTCTTCGCGATCATCGCCGAGAGCTTCTCCTTCCGGACGGCCATCAAGGAGTCCAACCCCCTGCGCGGCGGCCGCTCCTGGAAGGACTTCGTCCGCCACGCGAAGGCCCCCGAGCTCCCCGTCGTCCTCCTGGAGGACCTCGGCGCCCTCGTCGGCCTCATCCTCGCGCTCGGCGGCGTCGGCCTCGCCCTCCTCACCGGCGAGAGCGTCTGGGACGGCATCGGCACCCTCTGCATCGGCATCCTGCTCATCCTGATCGCCCTGGTCCTGGCCGCCGAGACCAAGTCCCTGCTGCTGGGCGAGTCCGCCGGCCTCGAGGAGACCCGGAAGATCGAGGCCGCCGTCGTCGACGGCGACACCGTCACCCGCGTCATCCACATGCGCACCCTCCACCTCGGCCCCGAGGAACTCCTCGTCGCCGCCAAGATCGCCGTCCGGCACGACGACACGGCCACCGAGATCGCCGCCGCCATCGACGCCGCCGAGGCCCGCATCCGCGACGCCGTCCCGATCGCCCGCGTGATCTACCTCGAACCGGACATCTACAGCGAGCGGGAAGCCGCCAAGGGCCCCGACCCCGAGGCCACGCCCGGGGGACCGACGCCGAGCGACGCCGAACACTGACGTCTGTCACAAACACCGCACGAACGCCCCTGGGGCCCGCCGAACCACATCGGCGGGCCCCAGGGGCTTGTACGGGGGCTTCGGCTGCGTCCGGGTTCACAGGCCCCTGTCCCCGAGGCCAGGCTCCTCAGCCCTGCACGCCCCACGGCGTCGGGGCCACCGCCACGCTCCGCGCCCGCCGCCGCACGACCACGGCGGCGATCCCCAGCCCCACCCCGGTCGGCACCGCCAGGGCACCGAGCACCATCGCCGACCCGAGCACCACCGGCACGGTGTAGTCATCGATCACGCGTCCCCGGATCACCGACTCCGGCAATGTCCCGCCCCGGTCGTCGAGGAAGGCCCGCGCGTCACGGGCGTTCGCGCGATGGTCGCCCAGCATGAAGAGCCGGCCCTCCGGGACCCGCACGTCGTAGGCGGGAGTGACGAACCCACGGCTGGCCTCCGGGTTCTCCAGATACGGCTCCCGGAGCGGCTTTCCGTTCACGGCGATACGCGTGTCCGCACCCGTCCCCCCGCAGCACGTCACGTGATCGCCGCCCACACCGATGACCCTTGCCATCACCAACTGGTCGAAGCCGTACCGGTCCGGCGCCGAGAACACCACGACGTCCCCGCGCCGTACGTCGCTCCCGCCGATCCGCTCGAAGACGACCCGGTCGCCCGGTCCGTGCGTCGGCTTCATGCTCTCGCCCGGCACGACCGAGCCGCCGAAACCCTGGCGCGCACCGACGAAACCACCGAGCCCCGACAGCAGCCCCACCAGCCCCACCACGACGGCTGCGATCCCCAGTCCCCGCCCCTTGCCGGACATGTGTTCCTCCCCATGCGGTCCCTCCGCGGGCGCAGAGCCTAACGGCTTCCCGCAAGGGGCCCGGCCGGGGTCCGCTCCCGATGCCGGATGCGGACCCCGCCGCCCGCTATCCGACCTCGCGCAGCACTCCGAGCAGGGTGTCCGCGTCCGACGCGGCCAGCAGCCGCTCCCGGAACCCGACGTCCATCAGCTTCCTGGACAGCACCGCCAGGATCCGCAGATGCTCGTCACCCGCGGCCGCCTCCGGCACGGCGATCATGAACACCAGCCTCGCCTTCGTACCGTCCGGCGATCCCCACTCGACGCCCTCCGCGGACCGCGCGAAACCGACCACCGGCTCCGTCACCGCGTCCGTCTTGGCGTGCGGTATCGCGATGTCGTCGCCGAGCCCGGTCGTACCCTGCGCCTCCCGGCGCAGCGCACACGCCACCAGTTCCTCCACGTCCGCGACCCTGCCGGTACGAGCCAGCAGCTCCCCCATCTCCCGGATCGCGGACTCCTTGTCACCGGCACCGAGTGCGACCCGCACGGTCTGCCGGGTGAGATAGCCGGAGAGCACCTCGCCCACACCGGCTTCCCCGGCGGGAGCGCGACCCGCGCTCCCGGGAGCCACCGCCTCCTCGGAAGACACGGACGCGCCGACCGGCTCCGCCGCGCGTACGGTCCGCTCCGCCACGACATCGCCGCTGCCCGGCGCTCCGGCTCCCACGCCGACCAGGGCCGGCTCGGGCCCGACCGGGGCGCCGACTCCGCCGAGTGCCTCCCCGCGCCGCCTGCGCTCACTCAGGTCGACCAGGGCGACCGTGACCAGTGCGGTGACAACCGAACCGATCGCCACGGCCACGAGGAACATCGGCACCCCGCTCACCGCACCCAGCACGGCCACGATCGGCCCGCCGTGCGGCACCGCGTCCTCGACCCCGGCGGCCCCGGCGATCGCACCGGCGACCGCGCCACCCAGCATGTTGGCGGGGATGACCTGCGTGGGGCGCGCCGCCGCGAACGGGATCGCACCCTCGGAGATGCCGAAGCACCCCATGAACAGTGCGGCGAACCCGGTCTCCCGCTCCTGCTCGGTGTACAGCCGCTTCCGTATCAGCGTGGCCAGGCCCTGCCCGAGCGGCATGACCGGGATCGCGGCCGCGCACATGCCCATGACCGTCTGGTTGCCGGTCGCGATGAGGCCGGCCCCGAACAGGAACGCCGTCTTGTTGACCGGCCCGCCCATGTCGAACGCGATCATGAGCCCGAGAATCGCGCCGAGCAGGATCGCGCTGGTGCCGGTCATCCCGCTGAGCCAGTCCGTCAGGTGCTCGAACACCCAGGAGATCGGCTTGCCGATGACGTAGATGAAGAACAGCCCCAGGGCCGTCGTCGCCACGATCGGGATCACGATGATCGGCATGATCGGCTGCGCGAACTTCGGGACCTTGACCTTCTTGATCCACGCCACCAGATACCCGGCGAGGAACCCGGTCACGATCGCCCCGATGAAGCCGGCGCCCGCCTTGGAGTCGTACAGCTCACCGGTATTGGCGATCCAGCCGCCGATCATGCCGGGCACGAGAGCGGGCCGGTCCCCGATCGCGTACGCGATGTAGCCGGACAGGATCGGCACCATCAGCGTGAAGCCGATGACACCGATGTTGTTCACATCCATCCAGAAGGAGTCCTTCGGAATGACCAGACCACCCGAGGGGTCGGCGTGCCCGCCGATCGAGAGCGAGATCGCGATCAGCAGCCCCCCGACCACGACGAACGGGATCATGTAACTGACCCCGTTCATCAGCGCCTTGTATCCGACGCTCCGCTCCCTGCCGCCACCGGCCGCGGAGGCCGTGCGGGCGCCCCCTCCCGTGTGCACGGGCGCAGACAGCACCCGCTCGATCAGCTGCTCGGGGTGTCGAATGCCCTCGTCGACCCCGACCGTCAGGACCCGCTTGCCGGCGAAGCGGCTCAGGTCCACGTCCTTGTCCGCGGCGACGATGACGCCGTCGGCATTCTTGACATCGTTGTCATCGAGGACGTTTTCGGCCCCGATGGATCCTTGCGTCTCCACCTTCATGTCGATGCCGCGACTCTCGGCAGCCAGGGCGAGCTTTTCGGCCGCCATGTACGTATGGGCGATGCCGGTCGGGCAGGCGGTGACCGCGAGCAGCTTCAACCGCTGCTGCTCGCCATCGCCGCTGCCCGTGGGGGGAGGGCCGACCGGACTGGTCACGTCGATCTCCTAACGCCTTTGTCATGCGGAATCGGCGTCCCGGACGCCCCGCAGGATCGATCAGCTGTTCAGAACTCCCGGGCATCCTGCACCACCTCGCTCCAGACGCAAAGGCCAGAAGATCCCTGCTCATCCCGCTTCGACACCTCCTGCCGCCGCCTTCGTTGGTGTCCTGTTATCGCTTCCGCCCCTCGACCACAAACCCCACCGACCCCCGCGCCCGCCGCACTCCCGCAGAGGCCGGTGCCCCGCGGGCAACACCGCCTCCATGGCCAGATCCGTTCGGAGGCGGACTGGGGGCGGCCCGGCCTTGCGGTGTAGCTTGGGACGGAGCCAGACGTCGCTGCTGATGGCGGTCGGGCGGTCCCACCGCGGACCGGCCGAGGGAGAGAGGGCCTCCGACGGACTGCGCTGCGCGCACGCGGGCATGCCTGTGTCCTCTTTCGGGCACCCCTGTGTCCGCCGCCGCGCAGACCAGCCGTATCCACCTCGCCCCAACCCCGAGGAGCAGCTCGCAATGACGACTGTCGACAACCGACAGGACTTCAAGGTCGCCGACCTCTCCCTGGCCGCCTTCGGCCGCAAGGAGATCACCCTCGCCGAGCACGAGATGCCGGGCCTGATGGCGATCCGCAAGGAGTACGCCGAGGCCCAGCCCCTGGCCGGCGCCCGTGTCACCGGCTCCCTGCACATGACCGTGCAGACCGCCGTGCTCATCGAGACCCTCGTCGCCCTCGGCGCCCAGGTCCGCTGGGCCTCCTGCAACATCTTCTCCACCCAGGACCACGCGGCCGCCGCCATCGCCGTCGGCCCGAACGGCACCGTGGACAACCCCCAGGGCGTCCCGGTCTTCGCCTGGAAGGGCGAGACCCTGGACGAGTACTGGTGGTGCACCGAGCAGGCGCTGACCTGGCCGGACAGCCCCACCGGCGGCCCCAACATGATCCTGGACGACGGCGGCGACGCCACCCTCCTCGTCCACAAGGGCGTCGAGTACGAGAAGGACGGCAAGGTCCCCTCGCCCGACACCGCCGAGTCCGACGAGCACCGCGTCATCCTCGAGCTGCTGACCCGCACCCTGGGCGAGAACCCCCAGAAGTGGACCCAGCTCTCCTCGGAGATCCGCGGCGTCACCGAGGAGACCACGACCGGCGTCCACCGTCTGTACGAGATGCAGCGCGACGGCGTCCTCCTCTTCCCGGCGATCAACGTCAACGACGCCGTCACCAAGTCGAAGTTCGACAACAAGTACGGCTGCCGCCACTCGCTCATCGACGGCATCAACCGCGCCACCGACGTCCTCATCGGCGGCAAGACCGCGGTCGTCTTCGGCTACGGCGACGTCGGCAAGGGCTGCGCGGAGTCCCTGCGCGGACAGGGCGCTCGCGTGATCGTCACCGAGATCGACCCGATCTGCGCCCTCCAGGCCGCGATGGACGGCTACCAGGTCGCGACCCTCGAAGACGTCGTCGAGACGGCCGACATCTTCATCACCACGACCGGCAACAAGGACATCATCATGGCCTCGGACATGGCCAAGATGAAGCACCAGGCCATCGTCGGAAACATCGGCCACTTCGACAACGAGATCGACATGGCCGGCCTCGCCAAGATCCCCGGCATCGTCAAGGACGAGGTCAAGCCGCAGGTCCACACCTGGACCTTCCCCGACGGCAAGGTGATCATCGTCCTGTCCGAGGGCCGCCTGCTGAACCTGGGCAACGCCACCGGCCACCCGTCGTTCGTGATGTCCAACTCCTTCGCGGACCAGACCCTGGCCCAGATCGAGCTGTTCACCAAGCCCGATGAGTACCCGACCGGCGTCTACGTGCTCCCCAAGCACCTCGACGAGAAGGTCGCCCGCCTCCACCTCGACGCGCTCGGCGTGAAGCTGACGACGCTGCGCCCCGAGCAGGCCGAGTACATCGGCGTGCAGGTCGAGGGCCCGTTCAAGCCGGACCACTACCGCTACTGAGCCGAGCAGCACCGCTGCCGCGTTCGCAACCGGTCGGATTTCCGAGGCAGGCCCCCGCACCCCCGTGCCGGGGGCCTGCCCCGTTCGACGGACCGGCCAGGACCGGCCCAGCCCGTCAAGACCCAGGACCCCCATGCCCCGCGGCCGCTATTCGCTCCACGATCCGCACGATCACACCCCCCTCGCAGAAGAACACTTCCAGTGCGCCCCCGGCCCCTCCGGCTGGCGCTACGTCTCCCAGCTGACCACCCCCGCAGGCGATCACCACGGCTCCGTCGACCTCACCCTCGACGAACTGGGCCGCCCCATCCGCCTCGAACTCCACGCCGCCGCCTGGCAGGTCCGCGGCGCCGCCCTCGACGGAGTCACCTGGGTCCGAACCGACCCCACCGGGACCGACGCCACCGAAGGCAATGTGCGCGCCCACGCCTTCACCGGCACCTCCCCGGCGTTCCTCGTCGCCACCGCCCGACTCCTGCGCCTCACCCCCTCCGCAGCCGCCACCCGCGTACGCCTCGTCGCCTTCACGGACCCGGTCCTCGCCCCCCGCACCGTGGACCAGTCCTGGGCCTTGGTGAAGAGCGAAGCACACGCCACTGACAACGCCCCCCTGGCCGTGGACGAATACCAGGTCACAGCGTTGGACACGGGCGAGCAGCACACCGTGCACATCGCCGGGGACGTGGTGCTCGCGGGCCCGGGCATCGAGCTCGAAGACCTGGAATCACCGCCGTCGCTGTTCCCCTGAGCAGACAGCCGTGCAGGGATGGCAGGCCCCGGGCTCCACTAGGCCGGAGGCACGAATCCGGTGCCGGGCCGTCGGCCCGCCGATCCCGCCGGTGACTCCGCGGGCTGTTCCACAGCGGTCGGCTCGGAGACCACCTCAGGCGCACCGACCGGCGGCTCGTAGACAGCGGGAGTTCCGCCACGAGCCTCGGGCGAGGCGGCAGGACCATGCGTCGCCGGAACGGCGGCAGGCGTGGCCGCCCGGGCCGCATCGCCTCCGAAGGCCCGCCGGGCCTCCCGCGCCTGCCGTTCCTGCACCACGGCCGCCAGATACGCCGCCGGCGGCACGCCGTGCGGCACCGGAGCCCCCGTACGCTCCGCCAGATCCGAGGCCAGCCGCTCCGCCATCGACGAGCCCACCTGCGGATCCAGCTGCTGCATGCGCGTCAGGTACTGTCGGACGGCCAGCCACAACCCGTCGGGTACAGCCGACAGATCGAGCCCCGAGAACCGCCCCGCCAGCCACGGCGGAGGAGGCGGCACGAAACCGGTCCGCGTGACCGGAATCCGCTCCCGCACGACGAGCGTGCCCGCGAACACATCCCCCAGCCGCCGCCCACGCGCCGACACGAACGAGGCGATGCAGGCGACGATCCCGAACGTCATGAGGATCTCGATCACCGCGATCAAGCCCCTCACCAGCGCGTGCCGGAAGCGGATCGGCCCCCCGTCGTCCCGCACGACACGCAGGCCGCACGCCATCTTCCCGAGCGACCGCCCGTGGCTGAGCGTCTCCACCGCGATCGGCCCGCCCACCAGCACGAGAACGAACGTCGCGATCGACAGCGCCGTCTGAGCCGCCTCGTCGAGCGAGGCCGTGGAGGTGACCAGCACGATGGTCACCGCGACATAGACCGCCATCGCCGCCACCAGATCGAGCAGCACGGCCAGCGCCCTGCTGGGCAGCCTCGCGGGGCGCAGCTCCAACGCCACAGCCTCGCCCGTCACCAGCTCACTCACGCCCGCCGTCCTTCCCCTGCCCTGCCCCCGACAGGGCCAGTCTGCCAAGCTGAGGGCGCATCGCGCCGCAGTACGACAAGCTGATCCACGACGAGCCTCCGACGACCCAGCCGAGGAGCAGGCACACCGATGGACCTCGACGTCTTCGTCTCCGCCCACCGAGCGGAGTGGGACCGCCTCGAAGCCCTCCTCCGCCGCCAGCGCCGCCTCAACGGCGCCGAGGCGGACGAACTCGTCACCCTCTACCAGCGCACGGCGACGCACCTCTCCCTGATCCAGTCCAGCGCCCCGGACCCGCAGCTGACCGGACGGCTGAGCCAACTCGTGGCACGCGCGCGCAGTGCCGTGACAGGCACCCGACGCGCCTCCTGGCGGGACGTCACCCGCTTCCTGACCCAGGGGTTCCCGGCGGCCGTGTACAAGGCACGCCACTGGTGGGGGCCCACAGCGCTCCTGTCGACGGCCGTCGCCGCCCTCCTCGGCTGGTGGATCGGCACGCACCCCGAAGTCCAGGCCTCCATCGCGGCCCCCAGCGAACTCCGAGAGCTCACCCGCCCCGGCGGCCAGTACGAGACGTACTACTCCAGCCACCCGGCCGCCAGCTTCGCCGCCCAGGTCTGGACGAACAACGCCTGGGCCGCCGCCCTGTGCCTGATCCTGGGGGTGTTCCTCGGGCTGCCGGTCCTCTGGATCCTCTTCCAGAACATGCTCAACCTCGGTGTCGGCATCGGCCTGATGTCCTCGGCCGGACGCCTCGACACCTTCCTGGGCCTGGTCCTCCCGCACGGCCTCCTCGAACTGACCGCTGTCTTCGTCGCAGCCGGCACCGGCCTGCGCCTGGGCTGGACGGTCATCGACCCGGGCCCCCGGACGCGCCGTACGGCTCTCGCGGAAGAGGGCCGGGCCGCCATTGGCATGGCCATCGGTCTCGCGCTCGTCCTCTTCGTCTCCGGCGCCATCGAAGGCTTCGTCACCCCGTCCGGCCTCCCCACCTGGGCCCGCATCACCATCGGGATCGCCGCCGAAGTCGCCTTCCTCGTCTACGTCTACGTCCTGGGTGGCCGTGCGGCCCGCGCCGGGGAGACAGGTGACGTAGAGGCGGCGGAACGCAGCGCGAGCGTCCCCACCGCCGCCTGATCGTCCCGCCGACCGGCGGATGTGCGACCACCTCCGTTCAACTGCTAGTCTCCTCTTCGCCCCACAGGAGCCGTTGACACGGCGCGTGCGGGGAGGTAGATTCGAACAGTTGCCTGGAGATGGGCTCTAGTCCCAGACCGGCCACAGTGAACATCTATCTGCTTCTTGAAACGCTGATTTCATTGAAGCCACTCCCGATAAATCGGAAATGAGCGGCCGGTCAGTCCGGCCCGAAACTTCTGATAAAGTCGGAACCGCCGGAAAGGGAAACGCGAAAGCGGGAACCTGGAAAGCACCGAGGAAATCGGATCGGAAAGATCTGATAGAGTCGGAAACGCAAGACCGAAGGGAAGCCCGGAGGAAAGCCCGAGAGGGTGAGTACAAAGGAAGCGACCGTTCCTTGAGAACTCAACAGCGTGCCAAAAGTCAACGCCAGATATGTTGATACCCCGTCCATCGGATCACCGA
>NZ_JAIGQA010000100.1:0-29419 GCF_019733245.1 Streptomyces sp. WAC04114 | reverse complement strand
GCACCGGCGCCGGAGCCGGCTGCGCCTGTGCCGCTCGCCGTGCTCGCTCTGCTTGCGGTGCCTGTTCCGCTTGCCTTGCCTGTTCCGCTCGCCGTGCTCGCTCTGCCGGCCGTGCCTGTCGCACCCGTCGTGCCAGTGGAGGCTCCCTCCATGCCACCGGTGCCGCTTCCGCCCGCCCCCCGCGCGGCCGCGCTCCCCGTGCCGCTTCCACCTCGCGCCCGCTCCAGCAACCGCCCCGCCGCCGTCGTCGCCGGAGTGAGGACGTCCGGGGAACGCAGCCGGATCAGGAGCGCCAGGCACTGGGCCGTCGCGCCCCACGGAAGCGTGCACAGGGCCGTCGCGCCGGGAACCGCGCGGACCGACGGGGCGTCGTCCGGGTCGGCCGAGGGCCAGGGGGCGAGGCACATCAGGGCGTGGAGGCCGTCGGCGCGGGGGCCGAGGGCGGTACGGAGCTCGGCGACGGCCATGTCGCTCTGCCAGCCGCGCTCGGCGGTGAGGACCGCCCTCAGTTCGCGGCTGAGGTCGGCGCCGTGCTGCGCTTCGTCCGCGAGCAGGGCGCCGATGCGGGCCGTGACCCCCATGGCGGCGGTGAGCTGGCGTTCGCTCGGGCCGGGCTCGTCGTCCAGGAGCCAGACGTAGCCGTGCACCACGCCCCGGTGACGGACGGGGAGACAGATCCGGCCCCGGTAGACCCCGGCCTCCGGTGTCGGGGGGATGCGGACCGGTCCCGTCGCCCGGGTGATGCCGAAGCCCTCGAACCACGCCCGCACCGCCGCCGTCGAGCGGCGGGTGAGGATCGAGCGGGTGCGCACCGGGTCCAGGGCCGACGGATCGAGGTCGCCCTCACTGTCGTAGGCGCCGAAGGCGATCAGCTCGAAGTCCCGGTTCTCCAGGGTCGCGGGCGCGCCGAGCAGCTCCGAGATCTCGTCGACCAGCTCCTCGTAGTCACCCCTGTGTTCCGACGTCACCCGGGCATTGTCGCGCACTTCGCGGAGCCCTTCATACATCTGTCTGAGATCTGCCGCACGGATGCGTGACAGCTGTCGATGGCCCACGATCGGAGGGATCCTTAGGTTTCACGGTGGTTCTCCGTGCCGTACCCGACGCGCCATCCGCGAGGGGTCCGGCCTTCACGTTGCTTGTGCTCTGGAGGTGCCCCGTGCTGGGTCCCGTGATTCTCGCCGCGTCCCGCAGCGACCGGATGCGACGCCTGATCTCGGCGGCACCGGTGACCAAGCAGGTCGTCGACCGCTTCATCCCGGGCGAGGACGTCGACGACATCGTCCCCGTCGTCCGGGAGCTCGCCGGTCACGGCCTCGAACTGACGATGGACGTCGTCGGCGAGGACATCACCAGCCCCGCGCAGGCCGCCGCCGCCCGGGACGCCTACCTGGAGCTCGTCGACCGCCTCAAGCCGCTGGAGCTCGGCACCCGCGCCGAGATGTCGGTGAAGCTGTCGATGTTCGGTCAGGCGCTGGAGGGCGGCCACGAGCTGGCCCTGAGCAACGTCCGCCCGGTCGTCGAGGCCGCCGCCGAGATCGGCACCACGGTCACGCTCGACGCCGAGGACCACACCACCCTCGACTCGATGTTCGCCATCCACGAGGAGCTGCGGAAGGACTTCCCGCAGACCGGCTGTGTCATCCAGGCCTACCTGTTCCGCACCGAGGCGGACGCCCGCCGCCTCGCGGGGAGCGGCAGCCGGGTCCGTCTGGTCAAGGGCGCGTACAAGGAGCCCGCCTCGGTCGCGTACCAGGACAAACACGAGATCGACCGGGCATACGTCCGTATTCTGCGGACGTTGATGCAAGGGGAGGGGTACCCGATGATCGGGTCCCACGACCCGCGCCTGATCGCGATCGGCCAGGAGCTCGCCCACCAGGCCGGGCGCAAGCTCGACGAGTACGAGTTCCAGATGCTGTACGGCATCCGCACCGACGAGCACCTGCGGCTGGCCGCCGAGGGCCACCGGATGCGCGTGTACACCGCGTACGGCACCGACTGGTACGGCTACTTCATGCGCCGTCTCGCGGAGAAGCCGGCCAACCTGCGCTTCTTCGCCCGTTCGATGCTCACCAAGGGCTGACAGCCCTTCGAGGGCCGAGACCGAATCACCGCTCAGTAAGGAGTTACGGAAAACATGGACGCTGTGACCCAGGTCCCCACCCCCGTCAACGAGCCGGTGCACGGCTACGCCCCCGGCTCGCCCGAGCGGGCCCGCCTGGAGGCCAAGCTGAAGGAGCTGGCCGACAACCCCGTCGACCTGCCCTGCACCATCGGCGGCGAGAAGCGGATGGGCGGCGGCGAGGCCTTCCAGGTCGTCCAGCCGCACAACCACAAGGCCGTGCTCGGCACCTACCGCAACGCCACGCAGGCGGACGCCCAGGACGCCATCGACGCGGCCCTGGCCGCCGCGCCCGCCTGGCGTGCGATGTCCTTCGACGACCGCGCGGCGATCATCCTGCGCGCCGCCGAGCTGCTGTCCGGCCCCTGGCGCGAGACGCTCGCCGCCTCCACCATGCTCGGCCAGTCCAAGACCGCCCAGCAGGCCGAGATCGACACGCCCTGCGAGCTGATCGACTTCTGGCGGTTCAACGTCTCCTACGCCCGCAAGCTGCTCGCCGAGCAGCCCCCGGCGAACTCGCCCGGCGTGTGGAACCGTCTGGACCACCGCCCGCTGGAGGGCTTCGTCTACGCGATCACGCCCTTCAACTTCACCGCCATCGCGGGCAACCTCCCGACGGCCCCCGCCCTGATGGGCAACGTCGTCGTCTGGAAGCCGTCCCCGACGCAGACCCACGCCGCCGTACTGCTGATGCAGCTGCTGGAGGAGGCCGGTCTGCCCAAGGGCGTCATCAACCTCGTCACCGGTGACGGCATCGAGGTCTCCAAGGTCGCCCTGGAGCACCGCGACCTCGCCGGCATCCACTTCACCGGCTCGACCCCCACCTTCCAGTACCTGTGGAAGACGGTCGGCAACAACATCGAGAAGTACCGCACCTACCCGCGTCTCGTCGGCGAGACCGGCGGCAAGGACTTCCTCGTCGCCCACCCGTCGGCCGACCCGGCGATCCTGAAGACGGCGTTCACCCGCGGCGCCTTCGAGTTCCAGGGCCAGAAGTGCAGCGCCACCTCCCGGGCGTACATCCCCGCCTCGATCTGGAACTCCGGTTTCAAGGAGGAGCTGGCCGCCGAGGTCGACGGCATCAAGATGGGTGATGTCACCGACCTGTCGAACTTCATCGGCGCCGTCATCGACGAGCGTGCCTTCGCCAAGAACAAGGCCGCCATCGACCGCGCCAAGGAGGACCCCACCTGCACGATCGTCGCGGGCGGCACCTACGACGACTCCGAGGGCTGGTTCGTCCGCCCGACCGTCATCGAGTGCACCGACCCGGAGAACGAGGTCTTCCGCACCGAGTACTTCGGCCCGATCATCGCCGTGCACGTCTACGAGGACGACAAGTACGACGAGATGCTGACCCAGATGGAGTCCGTCTCCGACTACGCCCTGACCGGCTCGGTCATCGCGAACGACCGCGCGGCGGCGGCCTACACGGCCGACAAGCTCCGCTACGCGGCCGGCAACTTCTACATCAACGACAAGTCGACCGGTGCCGTCGTCGGCCAGCAGCCCTTCGGCGGCGGCCGCGCCTCCGGCACCAACGACAAGGCCGGCGCCCCGCAGAACCTGATGCGCTGGACCCTGACCCGCGCCATCAAGGAGACGCTGGTCCCGCCGACCGACTACACGTACCCGCACATGGGCTGACACCCCCCGGTCGAACCGACGGGCCAGGTCGAAAAGACCTGGCCCGTCGGCATGTCCGGCGGAAAGACTGGGCCGATGAGCATCCGAACGCGCACCACCCACACCGCCGATCTGACCCCCGCCGAACTCGACGCCGTACGCGGCCTGCTGGACGCCGCGTTCGAAGGGGACTTCGGTGACGAGGACTGGGACCACGGTCTCGGCGGCATGCATGCCCTCGTGCACGACGACTCCGGGCTCGCCGCGCACGGGGCGGTCGTGATGCGGCGGGTGCGGCACGACGGGCGGTGGCTGCGGGCCGGGTACGTCGAGAACGTCGCCGTGCGCGCCGACGCCCGCCGTGGCGGCCTCGGCGGGCGGGTCATGGCGGAGCTGGAGCGTGTCGTCGACCGCGCCTACGACCTCGGCGCCCTGTCCGCGAGCGACGACGGGGCCCTGCTCTACACCGCCCGAGGCTGGAAGCCCTGGACCGGTCGGGTACACGCCCTCAGCCCGCGGGACGGCATCGTCCGGCTGCCGGAGGAGGAGGGCAGCACCTACGTCCGCACCGCCCTGGCCGGCTCCCTCGACCCCGCGCACGAGCTGGTCTTCGACTGGCGCGACGGTGACGTGCTCTAGAAATCACCGCAGGTCAGCGCGGTGTGATCCGGTCCGCCGTCTCAGATAGTAGGAAGTCCGAGTAATTGTGGAGACAGACGCTCCGTGCTCCCTTAGCTTTGTAGGAGCCGAACGTCTCGCTCGATCAAGCGAATGGCGGTCGTGAGCCGGGCCCCGTGCAGGCAACCCCTGCGGCACCGCTCCCCGCCCCTTCCGGCGTCTCGTAACCCTCCCTGTGCACTCCGTGCTGTCGAAGGAGTCGATTCCCCATGGCCGAGACGACCGTCCGCCGCCGAGTCCGTCACGTCTCCCGTACGACCGAGTCCGATCGGAAGAACGCCGCCGCCGCGCTCCAGCGCGCCCTCGACCGCAGGGACAACGGTGGATCCAGCGGTCATTGAGCCGCGCACCGCACCAGGACCGGGAGCCGCCCGACGAGGCGCGGCTCGGGGTCTCACGCCCCGCGCCGCACCTCGAAGTGGTCGATCCGTTCACCGCTCGACGCCAGTGCCGACACCTTCAGCTTCGGCCTGGCGCCGCTCACCGCCTCCACCGAGAGGAACGAGAAACCGCGGTAGCGCACCCGTGACCACAGCGCCGACTCCGCCTTCATGTCCCGGGACTTGGTCCACCGGAACGTGGTGACCGGCTCGTGCTCGGCGGTGTTCCCCTCGTAGCTCTCCTTCACGCCGTCCGGGAAGCCGTACAGCTCCTTGCCGCCCCCGCCCGCGGTGACGTACACGATCCCGTCCCGCCGCGGATCCGTCGTCCCCCCGACCGGCACCGGCCGGCCCAGCTCGCCGCCCCGGATGGCGTCCGTCCGCTCGTAGACGTGGTTGTGCCCGTTGATCACCAGGTCCACCTCGTGCCGGGTGAACAGCGGCAGCCACTCGGCGCGCACCCCGCCGTCCGAGGCGTGCGTGGACGTCGAGTACGCGCAGTGGTGGAAGAAGACGACGATGAAGTCGACGTCCTTCGAGGACCGCAGTTCGCCGAGCTTGGAGTCCAGCCACTTCGTCTGCCGCCCCTCCGTGTAGCCGAAGTTGGCGGGGATCTCGTACGACACGTCGTTCGCGTCCAGCGCGACCACGCCCACGTTGCCGTACGTGAAGGCGTACACGCCCGGTGCCGTACGCGCGTCGAAGCCGCTGTCCGGCAGGGAGAACCGGGCGAGCTGGCCGCCGTAGCCGTCGGGTGAGTACCAGGCCTCCATGTCGTGGTTGCCGGTCGTCACCATCCACGGCACCGACCGGGCCACCGGCTCGGTCTGCTTCAGGAACCGGTCCCACTGGCTCGCGTCGAAGACGTCCGACTCCTTGCCCTTGCCGGTCGGATCGGCGTAGCAGATGTCGCCGGCGTGCAGATGGAAGGCGGGCTTTCGGCGCAGCAGCGTACGGTCGTTGAGGGCCGCCTCGTCGCCGACGCCCTGGTCGCCGAACGCGGTGAACACGAAACGCTCGGGCGCTCTGGCCGGTGCCGTGCGGAAGGACGTGACGGTCGACCGGTGCCGCGGGGAGGCCGGGTCGAAGCCCTCGTGGCCGACGCCGTAGTAGTACGTCGTGTCCGGACGCAGGCCGTCCAACGCGGCGTGCAGGTAGTACTGCTCGACCGCCGGCCGGATGCCCTTCAGCCCCGGGGTGTGCAGGTCGCGCAGCTCCGCCTCGATCTTGCGGCCGAGGTCGTCGGGGCGCAGGCCCACCCGGACGTACGGCTTCTTCACCGCGAGCGGCACCTGCCAGGAGATCCGCATCTGGGTCTTCGGGTCGGCGCCGAAGGCGAGATGGCGGCCGAAGGGGGTCACGAGGGAGCCGGGCGCCTTCGACGTGCTCGGCGACGGGCTGCCGGTCGCCGTGGCGCCGGCCTGCCCGGGGCGGGAGGCGGAACCGGAGCAGCCGGTCAGCAGCCCGCTCGCCACCGCGCCCGCCGTCACCAGCGTGCGCCGCCGCGACAGCCGGGTCCGCAGGTACTCGTGCTGCTCCGCCATGCTCATCCGGGCGGCGAGCTCGGGCGGGATGCCGAAGTGGGGGATCTCCATGTCCAGTGAATGTCCCAGCAGAGGCCAACCGCCGCACCACATACGGGTGAACGGCACCCGACGGACGCGTACCGTCCCCCGGTCGGGTGCGTCCCGCCTGTCCGCATCACGGACAGTGTGTGTCATCCCATGGGACGAGGAGTAGGGTGCCCGCATGTCTCGCAGCCTCAATCTCGCAGTGATTCCCGGTGACGGCATCGGCCAGGAGGTCGTGGCCGAAGGCCTGAAGGTCCTCTCCGCCGTCCTTCCGCAGGATGTGAAGCTGGAGACCGAGGAGTACGACTTCGGCGCCCGGCGCTACCACGCCACCGGTGAGACCCTCACCGACGCCGACCTCGACGCCCTGAAGCGGCACGACGCCATCCTGCTCGGCGCGATCGGTGACCCGTCCGTGCCGTCCGGCGTCCTGGAGCGCGGCTTCCTGCTCAAGCTCCGCTTCGCCTTCGACCACCACGTCAACCTGCGTCCGTCGAAGCTCCTCCCGGGTGTCGCCACCCCGCTCGCCGGTGAGCCGCAGATCGACTTCGTCGTGGTCCGCGAGGGCACCGAGGGCCCGTACACCGGCAACGGCGGCACGATCCGCAAGGGCACCGAGCACGAGGTCGCCACCGAGGTCTCCGTGAACACGGCCTTCGGTGTGGAGCGCGTGGTGCGCGACGCCTTCGCCCGGGCCCAGGCCCGGCCCCGCAAGAAGCTCGCGCTGATCCACAAGAACAACGTGCTGACCTTCGCCGGTCACCTGTGGACCAACATCTTCAACAAGGTGGCCGAGGAGTTCCCCGAGGTCACCACCGAGTACATGCACGTGGACGCGGCGACGATCTACCTCGTCACGCAGCCCGAGCGCTTCGACGTGATCGTCACCGACAACCTCTTCGGCGACATCGTCACCGACCTCGCCGCGGCCGTCTCCGGCGGCATCGGCGTCGCCGCGAGCGGGAACATCAACCCCTCCGGCGACTTCCCCTCGATGTTCGAGCCCGTGCACGGCTCGGCCCCGGACATCGCAGGTCAGGGCAAGGCCGACCCGACCGCCACCGTGCTGTCCGTCGCGCTGCTCCTGCGCCACCTCGGCTACGAGGCCGAGGCCGCCCGCATCGACGAGGCGGTCGCGGCCGACCTCGGCGAGCGCACCGGCAAGCCCGCCCGCTCCACCTCGGAGATCGGCGACGCGCTCGCCGTACGCGTAGCCGGCTGACCCGCCGCTGCACACCGCAAGCCGCCGGGTCGCATCAGCGCCCGGCGGCTTCCGCATGTTCCCGCCGGGTGCAACCATCGACCACCGTGCCGCAATCACCCCGTTCCTTCCGCCGCCGCCCCCGGGCGATAATCGAACGCGAGGCCGCGGAATGAGGGAATGCTCGGACGTCCTAGCACTGGTCACCATCAGAGCAGTACCGAGCGCGGCCCGTCACTACAACCGGTGAAGGACATCAACCCATGACGACGCCCACGATCGAGCTCAAGCCCTCCGCCCACCCGCTCTCCGACGCGGAACGCGAGGGGATCCTGGCCAACCCCGGGTTCGGCCGCCACTTCACCGACCACATGGTGACGATCAAGTGGACGGAAGGCCGCGGCTGGCACGACGGCCAGCTCGTGCCGTACGCGCCGATCTCCCTCGACCCCGCCACCACGGTCCTGCACTACGCGCAGGAGATCTTCGAGGGCCTGAAGGCCTACCGCCAGCCCGACGGGTCGGTCGCCACCTTCCGCCCCGAGAAGAACGCCGAGCGCTTCCAGCGCTCCGCCCGCCGGCTCGCGATGCCCGAGCTGCCGGTCGAGACGTTCATCGAGGCGTGCGACGCGCTGGTGAAGCAGGACAAGGCGTGGGTGCCGGCGCACGGCGGCGAGGAGTCCCTCTACTTGCGCCCGTTCATGATCGCCACCGAGGTCGGGCTGGGTGTGAAGCCCGCCAACGAGTACCTGTTCCTGGTGATCGCCTCCCCGGCCGGGGCGTACTTCCCCGGCGGTGTGAAGCCGGTGTCGATCTGGGTCTCCGAGGACCGGGTCCGTGCCGTCCCCGGCGGCATGGGCGACGCGAAGACCGGCGGCAACTACGCGGCGTCCCTGCTCGCGCAGGCCGAGGCCGCGACGAAGGGCTGCGACCAGGTCTGCTACCTCGACGCCGTGGAGCACACGTGGGTCGAGGAGCTGGGCGGCATGAACCTGTACTTCGTGTACGGCGACAAGATCGTCACGCCGTCGCTGACCGGTTCGATCCTGGAGGGCGTCACGCGCGACTCCCTGCTCGCCGTCGCCCGTGACCTCGGGTACGAGGCCGAGGAGGGCCGGGTCTCGGTCGACCAGTGGCAGCGGGACTCGGAGAACGGGTCGCTGACGGAGGTCTTCGCCTGCGGTACGGCCGCGGTGATCACTCCGGTCGGTACGGTGAAGCGGGCCGGGGTGGAGTGGAAGCAGAGCGGGGGAGAGCCGGGCGAGGTCACGCTGCGGCTGCGTCGCGCGCTGCTCGATATTCAGCGGGGTACGGCCTCGGACACCCACGGTTGGATGCACCGCCTGGGCTGAGCACCTCTGGCCCCCGGGGGCTCCGCCCCCGGACCCCCGGCCTATGCCCACCCACCACCCGAATCGGTCGGACAGGCAGCTGGGCTCTAGCCTGCGTGGAATCGGTCGGGCAGGAAGCCGGGCTCTTGCCCGCGTCGAATCGGTCGGACAAGGAGGCGGGCAGTCGGCCGGGTCGAGGTCGGTCGGGCAAGGAGCCGGTCCGTTGGCCGCGTCGAATCGGCCGGCCAGGCAGGTGGGCTCTGAGCCGCGTCGAGGCCGGTCGGGCACGGAGCCGGTCCGCGGTCGCGTCGAGGCCGGTCGGGCACGGAGCCGGTCCGCGGTCGCGTCGAGGCCGGTCGGGCACGGAGCCGGTCCGCGGTCGCGTCGAGGCCGGTCGGGCACGGAGCCGGTCCGCGGTCGCGTCGAGGCCGGTCGGGCACGGAGCCGGTCCGCGGTCGCGTCGAGGCCGGTCGGGCACGGAGCCGGTCCGCGGTCGCGTCGAGGCCGGTCGGGCACGGAGCCGGTCCGCGGTCGCGTCGAGGCCGGTCGGGCACGGAGCCGGTCCGCGGTCGCGTCGAGGCCGGTCGGGCACGGAGCCGGTCCGCGGTCGCGTCGAGGCCGGTCGGGCACGGAGCCGGTCCGCGGTCGCGTCGAGGCCGGTCGGGCACGGAGCCGGTCCGCGGTCGCGTCGAGGCCGGTCGGGCACGGAGCCGGTCCGCGGTCGCGTCGAGGCCGGTCGGGCACGGAGCCGGTCCGCGGTCGCGTCGAGGCCGGTCGGGCACGGAGCCGGTCCGCCGGTCGCGGCGAGTCGGTCGGGCAGGAAGCCCGTCCGCCGGTCGTGGCGAGTCGGTAGGCCAAGGAGTCGAGCTCTTGCCCGCGTCGGCGCCGGTCGGCGGGAAGTCGGGCTCCTGCCCGCGTCGGCGCCGGTCGGCGGTAAGCCGGGCTCCTGCCCGTGTCCACTCCGGGCCGTCAAGAAGCCGGGTGTGAATCCATCGGGTGTGGGGAGGGCGTCGTCTCTTCGGCCCCGGGCCAGTCCGCGGGAGAGCCCGGGGTCGTCAGCGCGTAGGCCACCCCTCCCACCAACCCCGACAGCAGGAAACTGCAGTCCACGCCGCCGGTCAGGGCCAGCAGGGGACCCTCGTACGACGGCAGGGACACCGCCAGGACGCCCACCGTCGCTCCCGCCGCCCAGGAGAGGGCCGCCGGGACGTTCCAGCCGGAGCGGTACCAGTAGACGCCGCCCCGGGCACGGCGGTTGAAGACCTGGAGGGCGTCCGCGTCGTAGACCCCGCCGCAGCGGGCGAAGCCGATGAGGGTGATGACCGCCCACGGCGTGCCGATGGCGGTCAGGAGCAGGACAAAGGACGTCATCGCGTCCTGCGCGGTCGAGTAGTAGTGCCCGGCGAAGACCGCGGCCGTGGCCGGGACGGCGACCGTGCACGTCGCCCTCGCCCGGGACGCGCGCGGCAGGATCGCGTCCAGGTCGAGGCCCATCGAGTACAGCATCAGCCCCGCGTTGCCGACCGAGCCGGCCGAGGCCGCCAGGAGCAGCGGGACGAGGTACCAGGACGGGGCCGCGTCGACCAGCGGGCCCGCGTAGTCGAGGGCCGCCCCGGCCGCGTACGCCGTGAACGTGCCGAAGAGCTGCGGCACCAGCAGGCCCAGCAGCAGCCCCAGCCAGGTCGCGTGCAGCACCCGGCGGGAGGAGTGGCGGGCCGGGGAGATGTAGCGGGTGTAGTCGCCGAGGAGCGTGATGAACGCGACCGGCCCGGACAGCCCGGCGGCCACGGCCGCGAGCAGCCAGGTCGGCCAGTAGCCGCCCAGCAGATAGCCACCGGCCTCCGGGAGCGCGGCGGTGGTGAAGGCGGGCGCGTACGCGATCACCCCCACGGCCAGCAGGGCCGTCATGCCGAACGCCAGCACCCGGGACATCGCGAGCAGCACCCGGTAGCCGTACACCGCACCGGCGACGGTGGCCGCGGCGAGCAGCCCGTAGACGATGCCGTAGGACACCCCGCCCTGTGGCAGCCCGGCCAGCCGGCCCAGGACGCTGACCATCACGTCCCCGCCGATCCACACGGTCAGCGCGGTGTAGCCGAGGGCCAGCAGCAGCCCGACCACCGAGCCGATCAGCCGCCCGCGGACCCCGAACTGGGCGCCGGAGGAGGTCGACAGATTGGTGCCGGTGCGCAGCGAGACCAGTGCCAGCGGGGCCGTGAACAGCACGCCCACCACCGTGCCCGCGAGCACCGCGCTGACCGAGGACCACCAGTCCAGGCCGAAGGACGGCGGCAGCCAGCCGAAGACGATCACGCCCAGGCAGAGGTTGGAGCCGAGCAGGATCGACACGAGGTCGCGCGGTCCGCTGGTGCGTTCCTCCTCGGGGATGGTGTCGACTCCGCGCTGTTCGATCGGCATGCTGGTCTCCCTTGGTTAGAGCGACGTTCAATGTGATGTGCGGGTTGCCTCACCGTCAACCTTTCGGGCGAGGGAATTTCATGTTTAGAGTGATGCTCTAAATGGAGGGAGTGACATGCGGCTGACCCCGACCGAACGCGACCGGCTGCTGCTCTTCGGCGCCGCCGAGCTCGCCCGCGCCCGCCGGGCCAGGGGACTGAGGCTCAACGTCCCCGAGGCGACCGCGCTCATCGCCGACACGGTGTGCGAGGCCGCCCGGGACGGCAGGCGGCTCGCTCAGGCCGTCGAGGCCGCCCGGTCCGTCCTCGGGCCCGACGACGTGCTGCCCGGCGTCGCCGACGTCGTCACCGAGGTGCACGTCGAGGCCGTCTTCGACGACGGCTCGCGGCTGGCGGTCGTCTCCGACCCCATCGGAGGCGGTTCGGGGCCGGACGCGCCGGGCGCGCTGCTGCCCGGGCCGCAGGATGCCGAGCCCGAGCCGGCCGAGCGGCTCACGGTCACCAACACCGCGACCGTGCCGGTCTCGGTGACCTCCCACTTCCACTTCTTCGAGGCCAACCCGCGGCTCGACTTCGACCGCGGCCGGGCCTACGGCATGCGGCTCGCCGTGCCCGCGGGATCGTCCGTCCGGTTCGGGCCGGGGGAGAGCGCCGAGGTCGGCCTGGTGCCGATCGGGGGCGAGCGGACCGCCATCGGGTTCGCCGGGCTCGTCGACGGGCCGCTGGACGCGCCGGGCGCCAAGGAGGAGGCCCTGAAGCGGGCCGCAGCCTGCGGCTACCTCGGCGTGCCGGAAACAGCAGCCGATCAGGAGGTCGAGCGATGAGCCGCCCAGGAGGCCACCCCGCCGAGGCACGCCGCCTCACCCCGTACGAGTACGCCGCCACGCACGGCCCGCGCGCCGGCGACCGCATCCGGCTCGGTGACTCGGGTCTGGTCGTCAAGGTCGAGTCCGACTCCCAGCGCCGGGGCGACGAGTTCCTCGCCGGGTTCGGCAAGACCGCCCGGGACGGGCTGCACCTGAAGGCGGCGGCGGTCCGGGAGACCTGTGACGTCGTGGTCAGCAACGTCGTGGTGATCGACGCCGTGCAGGGCGTCCGGAAGGTGTCCATCGGCATCCGCGAGGGCCGGATCTGCTCGATCGGGCGGGCCGGCAACCCCGACACCCTCGACGGGGTCGACGTCGTCGTCGGCACGGGCACCTCGATCGTCTCCGGGGAGGGCCTCATCGCCACCGCCGGGGCCGTCGACACCCACGTGCACCTGCTGTCGCCGCGCATCATGGAGGCCTCGCTCGCCTCCGGCGTCACCACGGTCATCGGGCAGGAGTTCGGGCCGGTGTGGGGCGTGGGCGTCAACTCGCCCTGGGCGCTGCGGCACGCGTTCGGCGCCTTCGACGCCTGGCCGGTCAACATCGGCTTCCTCGGCCGCGGTTCGTCCTCGCACGAGGCGCCCCTGATCGAGGCCCTCGCCGAGGGCGGCGCCTCCGGCTTCAAGGTGCACGAGGACATGGGCGCCCACACCCGCGCCCTGGACACCGCCCTGCGCGTCGCCGAGGAGCACGACGTCCAGGTCGCCCTGCACAGTGACGGGCTGAACGAGTGCCTGTCGGTGGAGGACACCCTGCGCGTGCTGGAGGGCCGGACCATCCACGCCTTCCACATCGAGGGCTGCGGCGGCGGGCACGTCCCCAACGTCCTGAAGATGGCGGGCGTACCGAACGTCATCGGCTCCTCGACCAACCCGACCCTGCCCTTCGGCCGGGACGCCGTCGCCGAGCACTACGGCATGATCGTCTCCGTCCACGACCTCAAGACCGACCTGCCCGGCGACGCCGCCATGGCCCGCGACCGCATCCGGGCCGGAACCATGGGTGCCGAGGACGTCCTGCACGACCTGGGCGCCATCGGCATCACCTCGTCGGACGCGCAGGGCATGGGGCGCGCGGGCGAGACGGTCCGCCGTACGTTCGCGATGGCCGGGAAGATGAAGGCCGAGTCCGGCGCCCCCGACGACGAGCACGACAACGAGCGCGTCCTGCGCTACATGGCCAAGCTGACCATCAACCCGGCCCTCGCACACGGGCTTTCCCACGAGGTCGGGTCCATCGAGACCGGCAAGCTCGCCGACATCGTGCTGTGGCGGCCCGAGTACTTCGGTGCCAAACCGCAGCTGGTGCTGAAGGCAGGCTTCCCGGCGTACGGCGTGGTGGGCGACCCGGGCGCGGCGACCGACACCTGCGAACCCCTCGTCCTCGGGCCGCAGTTCGGCGCACACGGGGCGACACCGGCCGAGATATCGGTGGCGTTCGTCGCGCAGGCCGCGCTCGACCAGGGGCACGACACCATGCCGACCCGGCGCCGCAGGGTCGCCGTGCGCGGCACCCGCGGCATCGGCCCGGCCGACCTGCGCCTCAACTCCCGTACCGGAGCGGTCGACGTCGATCAGCGCACCGGTCTCGTCACCCTCGACGGCGAGCCGCTGCGCTCCGAACCCGCCGAGTCCGTCTCCCTCAACCGTCTCTACTTCCTCTGAGGATCAACGATGCCCGCAGCCGCCGACGGCTTCCGCATGCCCGCCGAGTGGGTTCCGCACGAGCGGACCTGGATGGCCTGGCCGGGCCCGAACGAGACCTTCGACGACCCCGGTGAGCTGGCCGCCGCCCGGGTCGCCTGGGCCGCGGTCGCCCGGGCCGTACGCCGCTTCGAACCGGTGACGGTGGTGTGCGGGCCGGGGCAGTCGGGCCAGGCGCGTGCCCTGCTGGGCGACGGCGTCGACACGGTCGAGCGGGACCTCGACGACGCCTGGATGCGCGACATCGGCCCCACCTTCCTGATCGACGGGAAGGGCCATCTGGGCGCCGTCGACTGGACGTTCAACGGCTGGGGCGCGCAGGAGTGGGCCCGCTGGGAGCACGACGCGAAGGTCGCCGCACACGTCGCCGGCCTCGCCGGGGCGCGGACGTACGCCTCGAAGCTCGTCAACGAGGGCGGGGCGATCCATGTCGACGGCGAGGGCACGGTCCTGCTGACCGAGACCGTCCAGCTCGGCCCGGAGCGCAACCCTGACTGGTCCCGCGAGCAGGTCGAGGCCGAGATCCACGCCCAGCTCGGCACCCGCAAGGCCATATGGCTTCCGCGCGGCCTGACCGGCGACTACCCTCCCCACGGCTTCGGCACCCTCGGCCACGTCGACATCGTCGCGGCCTTCGCCCGCCCGGGCGTCGTCGTCGCGCACTCCCAGCCCGACCCCGCCCACCCCGACCACCAGGTGAGCCGGGAGGTCATCGGCCTGCTCGGCTCCCAGACGGACGCGCGGGGGCGGCGCCTGGAGGTCGTCGAGGTTCCCGCCCCGACCGTCCTGGAGGCCGACGGCCACTGGGCCGACTACTCCTACATCAACCACTACCTCTGCAACGGCGGCGTGGTCCTGTGCGGCTTCGACGACCCGCGCGACGAGATCGCCGCCGGCATCTTCCGCCGCCTGTTCCCCGAGCGCACCGTGACCCTGGTGGACGCCCGTACGATCTTCGCGGGCGGTGGCGGCATCCACTGCATCACCCAGCAGCAACCGAAGATCTAGGAGCGCACATGGCCGGTGGGCGACGGCAGGCCCCGCCCCGCGAAGACGTCCTCGCCGCGGCCATGGAGATGATCGCCGAGCGCGGCCTGGAGAAGCTCACCATGGCCGCGCTCGGCCGCGAGGTCGGCATGAGCAGTGGCCATCTGCTCTACTACTTCGGCTCCAAGGACGAACTCCTGCTGCGCACCCTGGAGTGGAGCGAGGGCCGCCTCGGCGCCGAGCGGGGCCGGCTGCTGACCCGGACCGCGCCCGCCCGCGAGCGCCTCGACGCGTTTGTCGACCTGTACGTCCCCGACGGCCACCGCGACCCGCACTGGACGCTGTGGCTGGAGGTATGGAACCGCTCGCAGAACGCCGACGCCGAGGCCCGCGACCGGCAGGCCGCCATCGAGGGCGCCTGGCACCGCGACCTGGTCGCGCTGCTCGCCGAGGGCATCTCGCGCGCGGAGTTCCGCCGCGTCGACCCGGACCGCTTCGCCGCCCGCCTGCGCGCTCTGCTGGACGGCTTCTCCATCCATGTGGCGATCGGCCTGCGCGGCACCGACCGGGCGCAGATCCTGCGCCACGTGCGCGAGTTCCTCGCCGACAGCCTCCTCGCGGACGCCTGAACGTACGCCCGGGTTGTACTCAATATGACGGATTGACCCTCTGGCCTGTCGTGATGTTGGCTCTGAGCAGCCCTCGGCGCGGGGCCGGGGGAGAAGCGTCCACGGGGAATCAGGGGCTCAGGCCCCGGGGCCCCGGGAACAACAGGGGGAACAGCACATGACCAGCACCAGGAGGGTCACGTCCGGCGCGCTCGGCGTGGCCCTGGCCGTCGCGCTCGGCACCGTCGCCGCGCTGCCCGCGACGGCGGCGCCCGCAGCCGCGCCGCGGACCGAGAAGGCGAGCGTGGCCCCGGACGGCACCGACGGCAACGCCCCCTCCGGCGGGCCGAGCCTGAGCGCCGACGGCCGCCGTCTGGCCTTCGTCTCCAGCGCCGACAACCTCGTCGCCGGCGACACCGACGGCGCCGCCGACGCCTTCGTCCGCGATCTGAGGACCGGCACGACCAGGATGGCCGGCCGTTCGGTGGACGGCTCCGTCGACACCGTCGCCCTGAGCGGCAACGGCCGGTACCTGGCCTTCGGCGCCACCGGCGCGGACGACGGCCTGAGCCACATCTGGGTCGAGGACCTCACCACCGGCGCCCTGCAGCGCGTCGAGGACACCGTCGCTTCCGGCTACGACACCGCCCGGCAGCCCGCCATCAGCGCCGACGGCCGCTACGTCGCCTTCGTCGCCGAGCGGTCGCGCTACACGGAGGGCGACGACCGCTGGGGCCGCGTCTACCGCGTCGACCGCACCAGCGGCAAGGCCGTCCGGATCAGCCAGGTGCCCGCCGCCGGCGACCGCAAGACCGCCGCCACCCACCCGTCCATCAGCGCCGACGGCAAGCGCGTCGGCTACCGGTTCTTCGTCCCGCACCCCGCCTCGGGCGACTGGAGCGACGCCTGGGTGCGGGACGTCCCGAGCGGCGAGCTGATCCAGGCCGACCTCGCCCCGGACGGCCGCAAGTCCGACGGGCAGACCGAGTTCCCGCAGGTCAGCGCGGACGGCCGGTACGTGGTCTTCAACTCGCTCGACTCGCGGCTGACCCCGGGCGACACCAATCAGGGCCACAACGTCTTCATCCGCGACCTCAAGACGGGTGGGCTGCGCCGGATCGACGCCGCCGACCCGGCCGCCTTCACCGCCCATCCGCGGCTGAGCGCCGACCATCGGCACCTGACCTTCGTGTCGGCCGACCCCGGCGACACCGATTTCACCCATCGCGCGTATGTCCGGGACCTGCGCACCGGCCGCACGGTCCTCGCCAGCCCCGACGCCGAGGGCGGACCGAACGACCAGAGTGTGTCCGCCCCGGTGATCGACCAGGGCGGCCGCACGATCGCCTTCGGCAGTGCCTCACCCGATCTCGTGCCCGGCGACACCTACGACACCGCGCACGTCTATGTCCGTCACCTGAGGTGACCGACCGCATCCTGAGACGGCGGTGAGCGGAGCGCGGGGGTTGTGCCAGACTGCCCTCGTGCTCTCGTTCGCCATGATTATTGGCAGCAGGCGCGCCGGTCCGCAGTGACCGCCACGTACGACCAGGTACGGGCGGACACCGTCGTCCTCGACCCGCGCGCAGACCTCTCGCACCCGCGAGAGGTTTTTCGCATTTCTGGCCCACCCACAGCCGGAGGCGAGAGCGCGAGGGAGTATGTGAGGGCGGTGGAGCCGGTCATTCCGGTACGACCGAGATCCCATCCTCAGGAGCCTTGAGACCATGACCGAAACCAGCGAGCTCGACGATTCGTTCCACGTCTTCGACACCACCCTGCGCGACGGCGCCCAGCGGGAGGGCATCAACCTCACCGTCGCCGACAAGCTCGCCATCGCACGGCACCTGGACGACTTCGGCGTGGGCTTCATCGAGGGCGGCTGGCCGGGCGCCAACCCCCGGGACACCGAGTTCTTCGCCCGCGCCCAGCAGGAGATCGACTTCCGGCACGCCCAGCTCGTCGCGTTCGGCTCCACCCGCCGCGCCGGAACCACTGCCGACCAGGACCCCCAGGTCAGAGCGCTCCTGGAGTCCGGCGCACCGGTCATCACCCTGGTCGCCAAGTCGCACGACCGCCACGTCGAGCTCGCGCTGCGCACCACCCTGGACGAGAACCTGGCGATGGTCGGCGACACGGTCTCCTACCTCAAGGAGCAGGGCCGCCGCGTCTTCATCGACTGCGAGCACTTCTTCGACGGCTACCGCGCCAACCCGGAGTACGCCAAGGCGGTCGTCCGCACGGCGTCGGAGGCCGGCGCGGACGTCGTCGTCCTGTGCGACACCAACGGCGGCATGCTCCCGGCCCAGATCCAGGCCGTCGTCTCCACGGTCCTCGCCGACACCGGCGCCCGGCTCGGCATCCACGCCCAGGACGACACGGGCTGCGCGGTCGCCAACACCCTGGCCGCCGTCGACGCCGGCGCGACCCACGTGCAGTGCACGGCCAACGGCTACGGCGAACGCGTGGGAAACGCCAACCTGTTCCCGGTCGTGGCGGCCCTGGAGCTCAAGTACGGCAAGCGGGTCCTGCCCGAGGGGCACCTGCGCGAGATGACCCGCATCTCCCACGCCATCGCCGAGGTCGTCAACCTCACCCCCTCCACGCACCAGCCCTACGTCGGGCTCTCCGCCTTCGCCCACAAGGCCGGACTGCACGCCTCCGCGATCAAGGTCGACCCGGACCTCTACCAGCACATCGACCCCGAGCTGGTCGGCAACACCATGCGGATGCTGGTCTCCGACATGGCCGGACGCGCTTCCATCGAGCTCAAGGGCAAGGAGCTCGGCGTCGACCTCGGCGGCGACCGCGAACTGGTCGGCCGGGTGGTCGAGCGGGTGAAGGAGCGCGAGCTCAAGGGCTACACCTACGAGGCGGCCGACGCGAGCTTCGAACTCCTGCTGCGCGCCGAGGTCCAGGGCGGGCCGCTGCGCTACTTCGAGGTCGAGTCCTGGCGCGCCATCGTCGAGGACCGGCCCGACGGCTCCCATGCCAACGAGGCCACGGTCAAGCTGTGGGCCAAGGGCGAGCGCATCGTCGCCACGGCCGAGGGCAACGGCCCGGTCCACGCCCTGGACCGCTCCCTGCGCGTGGGCCTGGAGAAGATCTACCCCCAGCTCGCCAAGCTGGAGCTGGTGGACTACAAGGTCCGCATCCTGGAGGGCAAGCACGGCACCAACTCCACGACCCGCGTGCTGATCTCCACGTCCGACGGCACGGGCGAGTGGTCGACGGTCGGCGTCGCCGACAACGTCATCGCCGCGAGCTGGCAGGCCCTGGAGGACGCGTACACCTATGGGCTGCTGCGCGCGGGGGTCGCTCCGGCGGAGTAACCACGGGTTCGGCGGCGGAGTAGCCCGGGGGTCCGGCGGCGGATCAGCCCCCGGGGTCCGGCGGCGGAGTGGCCCCGGGTCCGGCCGGGCCGCGGCCCCCGGCGTGGTGCCACACGAGGTGGCGTCACACGACCGTGTCCCGGGAGCCGCGGCCCCGGGGCGGGTGTCACATCGCCGAGTCCCGCGACCGCGGCACCGGGACCTCGCCGCCCCGGTCCCGCCCGGGGCTCCGGTCCAGACGGAACAGGCCCGCGGTGTGGGAGCGCTGGCCGGTGGCGGTGCTGGTGGAGCGGGTCAGCTCCTCGACGCCGTCGGCCAGGTAGCCGACCCACGCCGCGCCCTCGTCCTCGATGATCCGCTGCGCGTCGCTCCGCAGCCGCTCGATCACCCCGAGCAGGGCGGCCTGCTCCTTGTCGCTGGGGGAGTCGGTGGTCCTCAGGAACGCCTGCGCCCAGTCGGACTGCGCCTTCTTGAGGATCTGCTGCAGTGCCATCTCGGCACGGATGTAGCGGGTCCAGGACGCCGAGAACCCGAAGATCCGGTCGAAGAGCACGCACCCCGCCCCGCCGGCCAGGAACACGAAACCCCACTCGGGCTGCACGGCCGTGGGCGAGGCCGCGTGCACCAGCGGCGTGATCGTGCCGACGATGCCCAGCAGCGTGGCGAGCGCCCGCAGCGAACGCGACCACAGCGACGGTCCCCGGCGCCGTGCCAGGTACCAGCCGATCGCCGACGTCACCTCCGCCTCGGCGTGCCGGAACAGCTCCCACAGCAGGTCGGCCCGCGTGCGCGACCGGTCCAGCTCGGTCAGTTCGGACACCTTCATGTCCGCAGCTCTACGTCGTCCGAACATGCCCCTGCTCCCGCCCGTCCTGGATGGCCAGAGGCATCCTAGGCGCAGCCGCGGCAACACATCCCTGCCTCCGCGGACAACCCTGCGGATAGCCCTTTATGTGGCGTTTCGGGTAGATTCGAACATATGAGGGCCGCACTGGTGCGTACCGTCGTACGTCTGCTGATCGTGCCGTTCGCCGCCGTACTGGCGGTGCTGCTGGCCGGTGCGCCGGGCGCGCACGCGGCCACGGATCTCTCCGAGGTCGCCCGGCAGCTGCGGGGCAACCCCGTCTACGTCGATCCGGCCGCCTCCGGGCAACTCGCCGCGTCGGACGCGGAGGCGCTCGCCGACAAGATCAAGGACGCCGACAAGCCCGTCTTCGTGGCCGTCCTCCCGGCCGGATACCCGACGCAGGACCTCTTCCGGAACCTCCGCACCGAGACCGGCATCACCGGGCTGTACGGCATCCGGCTCGGCGACCGGTTCGACGCCCGCGCCGACAGCTCCGTGATGAGCCGGCAGGCGGTGTCCAACCTGGTCACGTCCGTGCAGGACGCGGGCGACCCCAAGGCCCAGCTGAACGACTTCGTCGACGGCGCCCTGCGCAACGTGGGCGGCTCGGCGCCGAGCAGCTGGAGCGACGGCTCGGGCACCGACGTGCCGGTCGGCGGCCTGATCACGATCGGCGCCCTGGTCGCGGCCGGCGGCGCGGGCGCGTACGCCCTGGTCCGCCGCAACCGGCGCCGCCACGAGGAGGAGCAGCGGGCCGCGCTGGAGAAGCTGCGGGTGGTCGTCGACGAGGACATCACCGCGTTCGGCGAGGAACTCGACCGGCTCGACTTCCATCCCTCGGAACCCGGCGCCGACGACGCGATGCGCGCCGACTACGAGCGTGCCCTGGACTCCTACGACCAGGCCAAGTCCCTGATGGCGGCCGCGACGAAACCGGAGGACGTCCGGGCCGTCACCCAGGCCGTGGAGGACGGCCGGTTCTCCCTGGCCCGGCTCGACGCCCGCCGCGAGGGCGGAGCCCTGCCGGAGCGCCGCCCGCCCTGCTTCTTCGACCCGCGCCACGGCCCCTCGGTCGCCGACGCCACCTGGACGCCCCCGGGCGGCGCCGCCCGTGAGGTCCCCGTCTGCGCGGCCGACCACAGGCGCCTGGCCGAGGGCCGCGACCCGGCGATCCGCGAGGTCGACACCGACTACGGCCGTCGCCCCTACTGGGAGGCCGGGCCGGCGTACGGCCCCTGGGCCGGCGGCTACTTCGGCGGCGGCCTCCTGCCCGGCCTCCTCGTCGGCACCATGCTCGGCAGCATGATGGCCACCCCCGCCTACGCGGCCGACTACGGCTCCGGCTACGGCGACTTCGGCGGCTACGAGGGCGGCGACGTCTCCGGCGCGGACTTCAACTCCGGCGACTTCGGCGGCGACTTCGGAGGAGGCTTCGGCGGAGGCGACTTCGGCGGCGGCGGGGACTTCGGGGGAGGGTTCTGACCCCGGTTCGAGCCTGGCCGGACATACCCCACGTCCCGTGCACATCAGGCCCCGGCCGGACCCGCCCCAGCCTGACCGCGCTCGTGGCTCGGCCAGGCCTGATCAGGCCCGGCCCCGCCTCCACGGCCCTCGGACTCAGCGTCGTAGCGCCGCATCCCGCCGCACCGACCGCTCCCGCACCCGCCACCCCGTCGTCCCGGCGACCGCGAACGCCAGGGCCACCAGGACCGCGCTGACCCATGCCGGCGCCCGGTATCCGAAGCCCGCGTCGATCGCCGCGCCTCCGGCCCAAGGGCCCACCGCCGCGCCCACGTTGAACGCGGCCGTCGCGAAGCCTCCGGCCAACGTCGGTGCGTCCTGTGCCGCGTACAGCGCCCGGGCGATCAGTGTGGAGCCGACGCCGAAGGACAGGGCGCCCTGGGCGAAGACGAGCGTGAGGGCCAGGACGGGGTGTCCGGCGCCGAGGGCCAGGGCGCACCAGCCCGCGCCCAGCGTCAGGCCTCCGCCGGCGAGCACCTGCCCGGGACGCCGGTCGGCGAAACGCCCGGCGACGGTGACCCCGGTGAACGCCCCCGCGCCGAACAGGGCCAGGACCCCCGGGACCCAGGAGTCACCCAGCCCGGACACCGCGGTGACCAGCGGAGCGAGATACGTGAAGGTGCAGAACGTGGCGCCGTTCACGAGGGCGCCCAGCACAAGGGTGACGAGCAGCCGGGGATCGCGCAGCGACCGCAGTTCACCGCGCAGCGCGGGCGGCGGGCCCCCGGCCGCACCGCCCGGCACGGACCGCGCCACGGCGACCAGCGCGGGCAGCGACACCAGCGCCACGGCCCAGAACGCCGCACGCCAGCCCCACAGTTCGCCCAGCAGGGCACCGGCCGGCACCCCGGCCACACACGCCAGCGTCACTCCGCCCAGCAGCGTGGACGTCGCCCGCCCCTTCGCGTCGCCCGGGACCATGCCCACGGCGGCGACCAGGGCGACCGCGAGGAACCCGGCGTTGGCGAACGCCCCCACCACCCGCGTGGCGAGCAGAACGGCGAAGCTGCCGGTGAGCGCGCCGACGACGTGGACGGCGAGGAAGACGACGAGGAACGCCAGCAGCGCGCCCCGCCGGGGCCAGCGCCGCGCGAGCCCCGCCACGAGCGGCGCCCCCACGACCATCCCGGCCGCGAAGGCCGAGGTCAGGGCACCCGCCGCGGGGACGGACACCCCCAGATCCCGCGCGATGTCCGGCACCAGCCCGGACAGCATGAACTCGGACGTGCCTTGCGCGAACACGGCAAGGCCCAGCAGAAGGAGAGCGAACGGCATGAAGGAACTCCGCACCGGAAGTCGACGTCGGACACGACAGGTCGGACGGCAAACCGGCAGCGGAGCGGAGCGGGCGGCCTCAGCGGCCCGGCATCGGCGTCACGAACAGCCACCGGAGAGCCGGTGGCCACACTCTGGACGCCTCGGGGCCGGACATGGACCGCACGCTAGGCGGAGCCGGGGGACCGGGTCCACCGGTTTTCCACCGGCTCCGAGCGGGCCGCGGTCAGGCTCGTGCCCCTCCGGCCGCCCCCGCGGTGGACGACGACGACCGCCACGAGGCAGACGGTCAGCCCGAGAGCGGTCTGCACACCGAACGGCTCGCCGAACATCAACGCGCCCCAGACGGCGGTGACCGGGGCCATCAGGAACATCAGCGTGTTGACCTCGGTGACGCCGGAGCGCTTGAGGATGAGCCAGTAGAGCCCGTACCCGCCGAACGTGGACAGCCCCACGAGCCAGGCGACCGCCCCCCAGAAACTCCCCCGCGCGGGCGGTGCGGCCGTACCGGTGCCGAGGGCCAGCAGCGAGAAGAGGACCGCGCTGGTGACGCAGTGGACGGTCAGCGACACCGACGGGGCGACCCGCGAGCGGGACCGGCTCTCCAGGAACGTCGCCGCGACCAGGGACAGCATGCCGAGCAGCGGGACGGCGTAGGCCCACCAGGCCACGTCGCCGCCCGCCGCCGCGTCGGCCAGCGTGACCACGGCGACACCGCTCAGCCCGAGGCCCAGACCGAGCCACTGCCGGCCCGAGACGTACTGCCCGAGCAGCGGCCCCGCGAGGGCCCCGGCGACCAGGGGCTGAACCCCGTCGATGAGGGCCGTCGTACCGCTGGAGACGCCGAGCTGGATGGCGTGGTAGACGCTGAGCAGATAGCCGCTCTGCGACAGCACACCGACCACGGTCTGCCGGGCGAGGTCCCGGGCGGTGAGTCCGCGCCAGGCCGAACGCATGACGACGGCGACCGCGACGAGGACGACGGCCGTCGGCAGGAACCGCCACATCAGGACCGTGAGCGCGGACGCGCTGCCGGCGCCGAGCTTGGCCCCGACGAAGCCCGAACTCCAGCACAGGACGAAGGTGAGGGACAGGAGGATGTTCACGACATCACAACCAGTAGACAGATCGGTTTACCCGTTCCGCCGTCACTATACAGATCGGTATAGTCGGTGTCATGGGTACCACCGCGCCGAACCCGCGCCGGATCACGATGACGCCCGCCGCCCGCCGCGTCCTGGCCGCCGCCACCCGGCTCTTCTACGAGCGCGGCATCCACGCCGTCGGCGTCGACCTCATCGCCGCCGAGGCCGGGGTCACGAAGAAGACGCTCTACGACCGGTTCGGCTCCAAGGAGCAGATCGTCGTGGAGTACCTCGCGGCCCGCGACGAACGCTGGCGGGCCTTCCTCGCCGAGCGCCTCGACGCGGCGGGACCGGCCCCGGGTGAGCGTGTCCTGGCGGTGTTCGACGCCTCGCGCGTATGGGCGGAGGAGTTCGGCTCCAGGGGGTGCAGCATGGTCAACGCCCACGCGGAGATCAGTGACCCCGCCCATCCGGCGCACCCGATCATCACCGGCCAGAAACAGTGGATGCTCGCCCTGTTCACGTCTCTCGCCGCGGAGATCGCACCCGAGACGGCCGACTCGACGGCCCGGACGCTGATGCTCCTGCACGAGGGCGCCCTGGTCGCCCACGGCCTGGGCGTCTTCCCGGACGCCATCGCCGGGGCCCGCGAACAGGCCCGCGCCCTGCTGTCATAGCGGACGGTGACTGACCTACTCCCGCCCTACGGTGACGCCATGACCACTTCCGACGGCACCGACTCCCTCCCCTTCGGCACCGCGGCCGATTTGGACTCCTGGCTGACGGCCCACCCGGCGCCCCACCCCGGCCTCTGGGTCAGGGTCGCGAAGAAGGGTTCGGGCATCCCGTCCGTCAGTGCCGCCGATGTCAACGACGTGGCGCTGTGCCACGGGTGGATCACCGGGCAGCGCAAGGGACTCGACGCGTCGTACTACCTCCAGCGGATCACCCCACGGCGCCCCGGCAGCCTGTGGTCCATGGTGAACGTCCGGCGGATCGAGGAGCTGACCGCCGCCGGACGGATGCGGCCCGGCGGGCTCGCGGAGGTGTCGGCCGCGCGGGCGGACGGCCGCTGGGAGGCGGCGTACGCGTCGCAGAAGGAGGCCGAGGTCCCGGCGGACCTGGTGGCGGCGCTGAACCGGAGCCCCCGCGCCGCCGCCGCATTCGAGGCGCTGGGCCGCACGGACCGGTACCTGGCGATGCTCGGCGTCCTCCGCGCCCGGACGGCGGGAAGCAGGGCCGCGCAGGTGGCGGCGGCGGTGGCGAAGCTGGAGTCGACGGAGCCGGACACCCGCTGACTCCGTCGGGCGGAGACCGTCGCACCTTCGAAGAACGGGCCCGGCACCCCTCGGTGCCGGGCCCTGAAGCCGGTGGATCAGAGGGTCGACGCCGCCGACGCGATGGCGGAGGCGAACGTGGAGACCTCCGTGTAGACGCCGGGGGCCTCGGGACGGGCGCAGCCCTCGCCCCAGCTGACGATGCCGACCTGGATCCAGGCGCCGGCGTTGTCCTTGCGGAACATCGGGCCGCCGGAGTCGCCCTGGCAGGTGTCGACCCCGCCCGCGTCGAAGCCGGCGCAGATCTCCTCGTTCGCGACGAGATCGCTGTAGAGACCGCCGTAGGCCTTGCACGCGGCGTCGCTGACGAACGGCACGGTCGCCTTCAGGAGGTAGCGCTGCTGGGAGCCGCCCTCACGGTTCGCGCCCCATCCGGCGACGGTGAAGTCACCGGTGTTGTACTGCGCGGTGGTGGCGATCTTCAGGGTCGGCAGGTTGATGGGCTGGGCGAGCTTGATGAGCGCCCAGTCCTTGCCGGTGCCGTTGTAGCCGGGGGCGCGCAGCACCTTGGTGGAACGGACCTGGACCCGGCCGCTGGTGGACTGGAGGTCGACGACCCCCGCGGTCGCGGTGATGCTCGTGTTGCTGCCGGAACGGCCCACGCAGTGCGCGGCCGTGAGCACGATCTGCTGGGTGTAGAGCGCGCCGCCGCAGCCCATGGAGAGCCGGACCATGAACGGGAACTCGCCCTGCGCGGCCCGGGTCCCGCCGACGACGGGCGAGGGGGCGGCCTGTGCGGCGGAGACGGGCTGAAGGCTGGCGATCGCGAGCGCGGCGGCGCCGAGGGCCGCGCATCTCTTGAGGGCCGTGAGGAGTCTCTTCAACGTGATGCCTTCCGTGGGGGGTTGACTGGGGAGGTGCAACCGAAGCATCAGATTGACGAGCGCATGACAGCAGCGTGGGCAAAAAGAATGTCCATGTGCTGGCATGGACTGGTCAAAATACTGCTGCTGGATTATGGGAACGCCGAGAGACTTCGCACAAGGGGCGGGAACCGGCCAGGCCGGCCCGGGGTGATGTCACCGGGCCGGTCCCGCGGGGCTCACGCGTTCCTGATGGCCGAGATGTCGAAGTTGAGCTTGATCTTGTCGGAGACGAGGACGCCGCCGGTCTCCAGCGCGGCGTTCCAGGTCAGGCCCCACTCGGAGCGCAGGATCTCCGCCTTGCCCTCGAAGCCGACGCGCTCGTTGCCGAAGGGGTCCTTCGCGGCGCCGTTGAACTCGAGGTCGATGGCGAGCGTGCGGGTGGTGCCGAGGATCGTCAGCTCACCGGTGATCCGGTAGTCGTCACCGCCGAGCGCCTCCGCCTTGGTGGAGCGGAACGTCATGGCCGGGAACTCGTCCGCCTTGAAGAAGTCCGCGCTCTTCAGGTGGCCGTCACGGTCGGCGTTGCCCGTCTCGATGCTGTCCATCACGACGTCCAGCGAGGCCGTCGACCGCGACGGGTCGGTGCCGTCGAGGTGGAGCGTGCCGGTGAAGTCCTGGAAGCTGCCCTTGACGTTGGTGACCATCGCGTGCCGGGCGACGAAACCGATCGTCGAGTGCGCGGGGTCGATCGTGTAGTCGCCGGTCAGGGCGGCCAGCTCGGGGCTCACGGCGGCACCGGTGGCGGCGGCGGTCTGGGTGTCGCTGCGGCTGAAGATGCTCATGGGGGTTACGCCTCCTGGGTGTGATGTTGAATCTTTAACTACTCCAACGCGACCCACCGTAGACCTATTCCGTTCAATGTTCAACATCTTCGGCAAGTGTTTCCCTGACAGACCCGTCGCACTCCTCCCGGACCGCTCCCGGACCGCTCCCGGACCGCTCCCGGGCCTCCCCTCGCCCCTCCCGCACCCGTTCGCGTACCCCCGATTGGAGCAATCGCGCGGCCCGCGCGGGTGGTTCTGACGGGGGAGGTGCGCGGTGGCCCCGGACGCGGGCGGCCCTACGGGTCATGGCCCGCCGGGGCGGCCAGGCGGGACCCCGGCGGCCATCCGTGCGGTGGCGGGGTCCGGCGAGACGGGGTTCCGTTTCCAGTGAGCGTATGGAGACAGGAGACAGACGAGACCACGGCGGACGCACAGCGCAGGGGAGAGCGACTCGTGACACTCACCGGCTCCGGCTCGGCCCACGACCCACCGGCGGACCCCACCCCGCGCCGCGCCACGGCCCCCGTCCCCGCCCGGGTGAACCAGTACGGGCCGCCGCGGCGGCTCGACCGGCGCGTGGCCCTGGTCACCGGCGCGTCCTCGGGCATCGGGGCGGCCACGGCACGGCGTTTCGCGATGGACGGCTGGCAGTTGCTGCTGAACGGACGCGACCGGAACCGCCTGGAGCAGACGGCGTCCGGCACCTCGGCCGTCGTGCTGCCCGCCGACCTCGCCGCCCCGGGCGGCCCGCGCCTGCTCGTCCAGTCCGCGCTGCACACCACCGGCCGGGTCGACGTCCTGGTCGCCGGGGCGGGCATGGGCTGGACGGGCCCCTTCACCGCCATGCCGCACACCGACATCGACCGTGTCCTGACCCTGGACCTCAACGCCACGCTCCACCTCGTGCGCGAGGTGCTGCCGACCATGATCGCGGCCGGGCGGGGGCGCGTGGTGCTGCTCGGCGCGGTCGCGGGCTGCGTGGGTCTGCGGGAGGAGGCGGTGTACTCCGCCGCCAAGGCCGGACTGGCCGCCTTCGCCGAGGCGCTGCGCCAGGAACTGCGCGGCACGGGCGTGGGCGTGACCCTCGTCGTGCCCGGCGCCGTCGACACGGCCTTCCACACCCGCCGCGGCAGGCCCTACGACGGCACCCGAACCGGCCTCCTCTCGCCCGGCTGCGTCGCCGGCACGATCTGGGACGCCGTCCGGCAGAACCGCGACGAGGCCTACGTCCCGACCTGGCTGACCGTCCCGGGCCGGGTCCGCGGCCTCGCGCCGGGCCTGTACCGCCGCCTGCTGAACCGCTTCGGGTGAACCGGGCCCGTCCGTGCCTGTCGGGGTGACTCCGGCCGGGCCTGGTTCGGGGCGCGCCTGGTCGGAGTGGCTCACTCCGGCCGTGCGGGGCGGGCCCTCTCGATCGGCTCCGGCTCCGGCTGTGGCCTCTCCGGGCGTTGCCGCATCCTCTGGCTGGTCCGGCCATTCCCCCGTTCCGGTCACTCCGGCCGAATCCACCGTTCAGGTGAGCCCCTCCCCGTGGTAGGGCATGGGCATGACTCCCCAGCGTCGCCTCTTCCCACGTCGCGCGGCCGGGGCAGCCGCCCCGCTCCGGCCCAGCCGTCGTGCGCTGATGCTGGCGGCCGCCGCCCTCGCGGCGACCGGTGGCGCGGCACCGGTGGGCCGGGGCGGTGGCGCGTCGGGCGATCCGTACGACACCCTCCGCCGCCGCTGGCTCGGCATCTCCCTCGGCACCGGCTACGACCCCACGGCCGAGCCCTACGCCGCCCGGCTCGCCGAGACCGGCGCGCTCGCCCGGGACCTGCGCGCGAGCATGGCCCCGGCGGCGGACTCCCTCTGGCCCGGGCACCCCTTCGACCCGCCGGCCGGTATCACCCTCAGCTACGGCCAACTGTGGACCATGACCCGGGCCTACGTCCAGCAGGGCACCGGCTCCACCGCCGACCCCGCCCTCCTGGCCGGCATCCTGCGCGGTCTCGACCACCTCTCCGCCACCGTCTACAACCCCTCCACCACCCGCTACGGCAACTGGTGGGAGTGGCAGATCGGCAGCCCCCGCCTGCTCACCGACATCACGGCCGCCCTGTACGAGGAACTGGGGGAGGCCCGCGTCCGTGCCGCCTGCGCCGCGGTCGACCACTTCGTCCCCGACTCGGCCCTCGGCGACTACAGCGGCACCTCCACCGGCGCCAACCGCGTCGACCTGTGCCGTTCCGTGGCCCTGCGCGGCATCCTCGGCCGCGACCCCGCCAAGATCGCCCTCGCCCGGGAGGCCCTCTCCCCGGTCTTCCCGTACGTCACCCGCGGCGACGGCCTCTACGCCGACGGCTCCTTCGTCCAGCACACCTGGGTCGCCTACTCGGGTACCTACGGTCAGGTCATGCTCGACGGCCTCGGCCGGCTCTTCGTCCTGCTGGCCGGATCGGACTGGGAGGTCACCGACCCGAACCGGCAGATCGTCCTCGACAGCGTGGAGCGTGCCTACGCCCCGCTCATCCACGACGGACTCGTCATGGACAGCGTCAACGGCCGGGCCATCAGCCGCGGTTACCTCAGCACCGACGATCGCGGGGTCCTGCGCAGCGACCACTACCACGGCGGGCAGCTCATCGCCGCGATCGCCCTGCTCGCGGCCGGCGCGAGCCCCGCGGAACGCGAGCGCTGGCACGCCCGCGTCAAGGGCTGGATCGAACGCGACACCGTACGCCCGATCCTGACGGCACCCCAGTTCGGCGTCGCCGACCTGGTCCGGCTGCACGCCATCGCCGCCTCACCCGCCCCGGCCGCACCCGAACCCACCGGGCACCACCTCTTCGCCGCCATGGACCGCGCCGTCCACCGCGGCCCCGGCTTCACCGTGAACATCGCCATGGCCAGCGACCGC